>JAPKEY010000010.1 GCA_028821815.1 Candidatus Poseidoniales archaeon
GAGAGCATGGCTGAGCCCACCGAAGTGGACGGCATAACCTACCATCGTTGCCTCCACCCGTCTCGGATGAAATCGACTAAGGGTACAGGCATGAAATGGACCGCAGCACGCGGTCGAGATCGAATTGCAGGAAGTGAAGGATTCGCCGCCAAACCACTCTGGAGACGCGCACTCCATTTCGCCCTCAAGCCCCTTCGCCCCGGATGGTCCTGGATTGAAGAGCGAATCCTGTTCAAGCATTTCACCGCTCGAATCATCGAGGTTGCCAAGGCTGAGAAAGCCGAGATTATCCATGCCCACGTGCCCTACAGAGTCGGTATGCCAGCCATGCGTGCTGCACGCACGCTCGGACTCCCATTCGTGTATGAGATGCGAGGGATGTGGGAGGAATCCGCGGTCGCTGGTGGTCGCTGGCGTGCCGGAGGATTGGCACATCGTCGATTCCGTCGTATGGAGACCAAGGTGCTGCGTAACGCAGACGCAGTGATCTGTATCAGTGAGACACTTCGCAATGAAGCCATTTCTCGTGGCGTACCTGTAGAACGAATCTCAATCGTTCCCAATGCAGTCAATCTCAAAGAATCACAATCAGAAACACCTGAACTATTTTCACAAGTTAAGGAGAAACTCGGTGAGAGTCCAGTTGTAGGATACATCGGCAGTCTTCGAGAGTTGGAAGGCGTTGATCTCACAGCCGACGCGGTCGCCCTATTGAGAGAACAAGGAATAGATGCCAAACTGTTTGTCCTTTCATCGGAGGCAGGTCAGTCCGAACTGCTCGCACACTGTGAGGGGATAGGAATTGGTGATCACGCACACATCGCAGGTCCAGTACCTCACGAGCAAGTTGCGCAGTTCTACGACCTCATCGATGTCTTTGTCGTTAGTCGCCCCGATACTCGAGTGACACGGTTGGTTACCCCCCTGAAGCCGTTTGAGGCGATGAGAAGCGGACGTGCCCTAGTCATGTCCGATTTACCCGCACTTGCTGAGATTATCGAAGATGGTAACACTGGACGTCTGTATCCAGCGGGAGATGTTGAATCATTGACAGCCACAATCAGAGAATTGCTTGAGAACGAATCACAACGAACTGCATTAGGCACAGCAGCTGCAGAATGGGTTTCTGCCGAGAGAACTTGGTCAAAGGTTGTCGAAGGGACAATTGCAGTCTATCAAGAACTGGTCTAGGATTCAGGCAGGTAATCGCCTTCTCTCAAATTACAGGGCAGTGGTGAGAGTCTTCCTGATTCAGCATACTTCGCCGCTTCCAGCAATGCATCCGGCGTTCCACAATCAATCCAAAGTGAATCTGGCCAATCGATGATCTTCGCACCACCCTCTGCGACATAGGTGCGGTTCACATCGGTAATCGAACCACCACCATCGTTGTTCCCAACCGCAGCATCAAGTCGAGACCAGAAGGTCTCATCGAACAGGTAGATGCCCCCAATCGCAAATGCGGAAGGCGGATCTTTTGGTTTTTCAACAATATCTGTAAGGTCACCATTGTCATCGAACACTGCGACACCAAATCGTTCGGGATCTTCGACATTTCTGCCGACCAAACGGCAACCAGGCGGGGCTTCAGAAGCCCGGAACTCACTTACTGCTTCGGTGAATTCAATCGTTGTAATATTGTCAGAAAAATAAACCAAAATTCGACTGCCTTCAACGTGCGGTCGAGCTAGGTTGAGTGCGTGATGGACACCTTTCGGTTCTTCTTCGATGACGTAGTGAATGTTCTCACCGGGCAAACCTGTACCGACATGCTGAGCAATTTGTCCAATGAATTGGTTGCCAATGATGGTGATGTCCGTAATCCCAGCTCGACGAATCGTCGCCAGTGCGTAATCAATGACGGGTCTTCGGTGAAGTGGTAGCAGCGTCTTGTGCGTATACCGTGTAAACGGATACAGCCGTGACCCATGGCCACCTGCGACAAGAATTGCCTTCATCATTTCACATCCATTCAGTATTTGTTGGGTGAGCCAACTGCATTGGCCTTCCAACCCATCGCTTGCATTGCATCTAAGTCGAGCACACGTCGACCATCGTAGAGAATCGGTGTACGCATGCGCGCGCACAAGCCCTGCCAATCTAGATCCATACATTCGGGATGAGCTGTTGCCAGCACCACCATGTCAAAATCACTGGCAGCATCAATATCCTCGATGACATCAATTCCATCGGGGATATCTTCAGCGGAAAGATACGGATCCCATGTTGAGACCGAAATGCCTGTTTCAATCAGACTCGCTGCAAGTGGATCTGCAGGTGTTTCACGAGCATCACCAACGCCGGCCTTGTAAGACCAACCAAGGAACAAGACCCGGCCACCATCAGCCGGAACACCTGCACGGTAGAGAAGTTCACGCAATACCCCAGACACATGCCGAGGCATCATCCGATTGACCGCTCTTGCAGCAGTAATCAGTTCGGCTGGCACACCCACCTCTTGTGCTCGCTGCATCATGTAGTAAGGGTCCACAGGGATACAGTGTCCGCCCACACCAATTCCAGGTGTGTATCGGTGAAAATTCCACTTAGTGGCTGCTGCTGACAATACATCCTCGACATCCAAATCTAATTCAGGAAAAATTTGCGCCAATTCGTTGACCAATGCGATGTTGATATCACGTTGAACATTCTCGATGACCTTGGTCGCTTCAGCAACCTCGACCTTGCCAACATACCGAACATCTTCGACAGTCAGTCGGCGGTAGAGATGCACAAGGCTCTCTCCAACTACTGGGTCAGAACATCCGATGACTCGCGCTACTTGGCGAACACCATGGTTTGGATCGCCAGGGTTGAATCTTTCAGGGCAGTAAGCCACTTCGACGTCTACACCCTCTGTGAGTCCCAATTCATCTAGAATTGGCAGCCAGGTGCTTGCAGTCACACCAGGATAGACGGTACTTTCGAGAATCACAACTTTGCGGTTGCCTTTCCCGGCGGCTTCAAACACAGCACGACCAGCACTCTCAACATAGGTGAGGTCAGGCTTGAGATCATCGGAAACCGGTGTGGGAACAGTCACAATCAGTACATCGCAGGCCGCAGTTGCCTCTGCTGTGCTGCGAGTAATCGTCCAACGGTCAGAGTCAGGGGCCGGAATCATGTCGTCTAGATCAGGGTCACCCAATGGATTACGGCCTTCGTGCAAGGCGTTGATAATTCGGTCTGAAAGGTCCACTCCCCAGACATTGAACCCCGCATCACGGAATCCAATAGCGGTTGGAAGTCCAACATAGCCAAGCCCAATGATACCGACACTCAAGTCACCAGAATCGGCCCGAGAGGCGAACCCAGCATCCCATCCCATGAATTTACGGCCTAACTCTTGCTTCATCAAGCCCTCGGTCGACCAAATGCATCAAAGAACGCCGCCCGTAGGGCGGCATATGCGCGTTTTCGTAACGGGTGGTGCAGGCTTCATTGGCTCGTACGTTTGTGAGACTTTGTTGCACTACGGCGCTGAAGTTATCGCCTTCGATGATTTCTCAAGCGGCCATACTCGGATTGATGGCGCAACCATCATCGAAGGTGACGTGAGAAACTTCGAGGAAGTACTCTCAGCGATGTCTGGTTGCACTCACATCGCTCATCTTGCAGCATTGGCATCCGTCCCAGCTTCCGTCGCTGATCCATCATTATCAGAATCCATCAATTTGCAAGGTACCCTCAATGTCATCGAGGCGGCCCATCAAGTGGGAATCAAGCGGATTGTATTTTCTAGTACTGCAGCCATCTATGGGGATGCCACAGATATGCCTGTGACAGAGCTGACCACAGCAAATTGCCAATCTCCGTATGCTGAAGATAAATTGGCTGCTGAAATAGCAATTCTCCATTCTGGAATCGAAGCCATTTCTCTACGCTATTTCAACGTCCACGGGCCCCGTCAAGATCCAAATGGTGCTTATGCAGCAGTCATTCCAACATTCCTTCAGATGCTAACAGACAAGAAACCACCAACAATTTTTGGCACGGGCGAAGCGACGCGAGATTTCGTGAGCGTATCCGATGTTGCCCAACTCAATTTACAGGCGTTGATAATTGAGAATGAGGAAGCCCTTGGACAAGTCTACAATGTCGCTTCAGGTTCCACGATATCTGTAATGGAACTGTTTACCACACTACGTCATTTGTTGGGTGAAAAGGAACCCACCATTGCATCTGTCGAACCAATCTTCGCGCCATCGCGTGAGGGCGATATTCTTCATTCGTCTGCATCGATTGACAAGGCCCGAGAACTTCTCGACTTCAACCCTGAGACGAATCCGCATCGGGCTCTTTCTGCGACGGTGGAGGCGTATTGGGTGCAGCGCGGTTAGGAGCGTCTGGAAACCCCCCAGATTCTCCAAAATCATGACCCTTGGCTACCAAATCGCCTAGTTTTTCAACACCGGCTTCAATCAACTCAGGGTCGTGTTTTTCGGCATAATTCCAAGCTTCTTGTGATTTGATGTCGCGCACAAGGGTAGCCTCTTCAAGCAGTTTTTCCCCCTCGGTTAATTCACCTTCCAACCCTTCAAACTCTGGTCGGGATGTCATAGCGTCAATACGTGGCATTCTCGAATCAATGGTATCGGCCCCCGAGCCTTCAGCGGGTCCACGAGGATCATCTCCACGCGTTTTGTAAACAACTCGCCCCCACTGATCTTTTTCTTTGGCAAGCTCACCACCTTCTTGAGGACGCATTAGTACATCCAGTATGTCGGCGCCACCTGGCATCCCGAGGAACCGAGCAGTAATCCCTCTTCCTTCTTGATGCAACATCGGCGCAATATCCAACCCTTCCAGCAGTGCGTTTTTGATTACTGAAAATCGTTGAGTGCCGGAAATTCGTCCCAAGCTGAGGCCTACCAATAATGCGAATACCAGTGTCAGAATTGATTCTGGATTGGACAAAGGGAGTTCGAATAGAAAAAGCAACAGCATTGCGATGAGCAAACCCGTTGGCACCCATAACACAGTGCGCTGCAATATGAGGTCCCTGCGGAGACGTTTCATCTCGACGGCACCGAGAGGGGCAGCCCCAACCCAAACCAAATCGTCACTTGACACAAAGAAGTCTCAGGCGAGGTCCGCGTTGAAGGCTTCTATCCAATGTTCGTCATTTTTGCTAATTATTGGACGTGCCTTGAGGTACAAGTCTGGAATCCTTGGCACTTTCCGCGAGGGCCGTTTAGAAATGACTGGCATTTTGACACCCTGCCTCCTTTCATCAGGGCCACTCACCAATACTGAGTCTTGAACGGAAACATTCGATGTTCGTGGCTCAAGTGCCAATTGATGCAATAAATCAGAGATCGTGCGTTGCATTTCTCGACTTTGTTCTGCAAATGCCTCGGTCAATCGACCACTTTCATCAGCGAGTTTTCGTTGTGCCTGATGCGCTTCACTGGACTGTGAACCGAGTACCTGTTGCATCGTATGAATCATCTCATCCCAACGTCGGTTAACATCTTCAGTTCGTTCATCAAATTGGGCAAGCATTTGTTCTTGTGATACGATTAATCGTTGCGCTTCTTCCATTGCACGAGCCTGAGCTTGCAGTGTTTCACGCTGACTTTCGATTAATTTTCGAGCTTCAGGTGCCCCGACAGAATCACGTCGCTTCAATTCAGAAACAGCGGATGTGAGTTCTTGCCGTTTAGCCCGCAGATGGCAATCCAGTTTTCCAATTCTTGAACTTGCATCCTTCAACCGCAAATATTGTCCGTTGATGACGTATCTTAATCGTCGTTTTTCAGCACCACTTCGTGGCAATTCAAACAGCAACAAGACGTAGGTGCCAACAATGGCACCGAGGGTAGGTTCACCGAGAATAAGTGTGAGCCATATTCCAGCCGCGAGACCCGCCAATACCGATACTAGTCGTGACATCCCAATCAATATATTCTGACTCTGAACCCATATAGTCAGAAATGTGGGGGGTCCCGGGAACCCACGTTCAACCTAGGACAAATTCATTCTCACCGGTTTCTACGACACTACCTTGTTCGAGCAACCACTCAAGTGCTTCGACCAATTCATCGGAGTTGATTCCACGTGGAATAAGAGCAACTCCTAACGATTCTAACGTGATTGGTAATTGACCATCTGCTGCTTTTAATTCGATGTGCAGAAGAATGGCCTGCGCGCATACTGCGAGTAATGGATCATCTCCAATGTCCGCGGGGAGATAATTTAGGTGTACTGCTGCGGGGTGTATCTCCCAAGCGTCATCATCGATATCTTGGCTTTCTTCAACCGAGTGGTTGGGACCAAACACATCGAACAGATTGCACTGTCTCGTACCTTCAGCATCAAGTTCGATATCACGTCCAATTCGATTTGCTAGGGCTTCTAATCGCGCGATACGCTGTTCCAACCGCATTTTCTCGCGGCCCAGGTTTGCTTCTATGATCTTCATTTCCTCATTGGCCCGTTCGATGAGCCAGCCATTCATATCCCAATCGGGGTCAAGCCGAAGCATGGTATCCCAGAGGCGTTGCAACTCATCGGGTAGAGTCGAAGCATCCAATCTGGGGCGCTCATCGTTATCGGTAGGATTCCCAGACATCTTCATGAAGGGTGTAATGACGGTACATGAAGAGTTCGTTCGACCACTGACTTTTCAGAGTTGTCAAAGGGATGCACCCCTTCATGTAGGGGGAACGATTGGCGAGCCGTATGACGTCTTACACCTTGGCACTCTTGCCCGGTGACGGGATTGGCCGGGATGTCATGGCCGAGGCAGAAAAGGTCCTCAGTGTAATTGAACAGCTCACTCCCATCTCACTCACTACCAACAAAATTCCTTGTGGTGGTGAACACTATCTAGACACAGGTGAAGAATGGCCTGAAGGTAGTTTTGAATTCTGCCGTGATGAGGCAGATGCCATATTGCTTGGCGCTGTTGGGTGGCCTGGAGCGATTACTGAAGATGGGGATCTAGCTGGTGGTTCAGTCATTCTCGGATTGCGCAGCGGGTTGGACCTCTATGCAAATGTGCGCCCGATTCGGTTGTATGAAGGTGTCCGCCACAAAATACACGGGGAGTTTACACAGGTTTGGAAACCGGGAATGGTTGACATGCTCATTATTCGAGAGAACACCGAGGGCCTGTATCATTCACTTCTCCGCCGTTCTGCCGACAAGGCTCAAGGCAGAGATGCTTGGGAGCCGCACACAATGGAATTTCCTGGACTTGAGGGCGAAGTTGCTTGGGATCCACGTCCAATTTCACGTCATGGTAGCGAGCGTGTAATTCGGTATGCATTTGATGCTGCAAAACGTCGCAATGGCGCTCCAGGTGACGGCAAGACACGCGTCACGTGTGTAGACAAGTCGAATGTAACACGAGGGTGCCAACTTTTCAATCGTGTTTACCATGAAATCGCAGAGGATTACCCAGATACCGAAACTGACCATGCATACATTGACGCATTTTGTATGTGGGCCGTGAGAAATCCCGAATGGTTCGACGTTGTCGTGACACCGAACATGTTCGGGGATATCAGCACCGATCTAGCAAGTGTTTTGCAGGGTGGCATGGGAATTGCTGCCAGTGCCAATCTTGGTGATAAACACGGCATGTTTGAGCCCGTGCATGGTTCAGCCCCCAAATATACGGGACAAAACACTACCAATCCAATGGCGATGATTAACAGCGTTTCACTAATGTTTGATTGGTTGGGTGAAACCAAGAATGACGCAGATTGCAAGGCAATTGCTGAACTCATCGACAAGGCTGTCACAAAGACACTGACGGGAGACAAACTCACCTATGATTTGGGAGGTACTTCTGGAACCAGCGAGGTTGGTGACATAATTGTATCAACTCTTGAAACGCTTTTGCGCAAACATTTCGCAGTCGCCTAAAATTAATCTGAAGATTCGTGCTTTGCACGTTCATTCCGCATCGCATCTTCAAATTCAGACCACAGTTCCTTTTCAACCTCAGCCCGAATGGCAGGGACCATTTCTTCAACCACTTGTTGACGAACTTGATCTCGAATGGCGACAGCGACTTGACCTACAATTTCTTGTTCGATTTCAGCGCGTAAGCTAGCTCTGATTTCTTCAACATTAATTCCTTGTTGAGGAAATCCATCCAAGAACCCATCCTCCTGTCGATGAATCAACCGCGCGCGTTCATCAGCCATGTGTTCGATGTGTTGTTGGAGCCGCTGAACAACCTCAAGACTCCATTCTGAATGAGGATCCGGAAGACGACCCTGGCTCACCAATTGCTGCAACATTTGTACACTTCTCACCCGAACAGGATCGCCAGCCAAATAATCAGCAGAACCAGTCACAAACGATAGAATTGCTTCAACAAATTCACCTTCTGGTATATCGGCGGCACACCCCGGACATTCGGTAACATGCCCTTCTTCCAGACGTTTTTTGGAAGCCTTATCTGTAGCATCTTTTTTCCCCTTCCTCCTGACTGGTTTTTGAGGCCCATCAAGGTCAAATGATACTTGTGAAGCTAGGAACCCATCCCCCTCTCGGAGCAGCCGCTCTTGCTCTTCCGACATCTTAACTCATGGTAAGGTAGTTTTCACTAGGCAAAAGGATTCTCCCGGTATCACACCTCTACGATATGTTATGCTCACCTAATCAAGGCCACGGAGCATCACAGCGATTGCATCTTGCAAATTTTGCTGATTACTCCAATTTTCATCATGGGAAATAGAACCACTCATCAGTTGTTCCAAGAGAATCGGAATGCATCGAGTCAATTCATCGACAATGGTAACCGATGCTGTCCGTGCCGTTCTAGAAAGGGGATTCAAATCGATGACACACACTGTTTTACCCATTGCAATGAGTGCTTCACATCGATCACCATCCTCCAATGGCACGAGTATTGTATCCGCTGACAATATTCCCTCGAAGTGACAATTGGCCCTTGGGCCCTCTAAATTTGGAATACGTCCATCTGGATGAGCGCCAAGAATCTGCACGCTAGCAATTTTCGCGGCGAGTTCCGGATACAATTCAGCTGACTCTTCTTGTTGTTTATTGAGCGCCGAAATTAATGCTTCCATTCGTTCGGGGGTCCGATAGTAGATGTTGACTTCAACGGGACAATTCAGTACAGCCGCACACGCAATCAATTGCGGTCCGGCAAGGGCGACAGTATTTCCATTGACCGAAATCACACACCTTTCTGCTGAAATGAGTCGAGCAGCGGTTTCACAAATTGCATGTCGCGCTGCATCACAAGTTTTCTCTCCTAGAAGATAATCAAATGCTTCACCACGACCGTGAGCGATCAGTGCCGATTCTGCTAACATGCCCGCAGCAGCAGCATCCGTCAATCGCTTTCGTGCCATCAGGGATGCATACCGTGGGTGTGATTTGGGGACCTCACCCACAACATCACACCCCTTCAAAGATGCATGTTAGATCAAGAGGGGGAGCAGCTCGATGCAAACCTGAGGTTGAGATTACATCAACCTTGGAACCTTGCCATGCTTCCAATTCATCAAAGCCAATATTTCCGCTAGCCTCAATCGTCACATATTCGCGAAATCCTCTTGTTTGAATGTCGAGAACAGCATCACGTGCCAATTCGGGGCCCATGTTGTCGAGCATGATATTGAGGCGCATGCCTTCATCATCGTCTAGCATACGTTCAGCCCATGCCTCTGCAGCAGCGAGCGCTCCATCCAATGTGCGAACTTCAACTGTAACAAATGCCCCGATTGAATCCTTGGGAACATCACGAAGCACCTTTCGAATACGAGCAGGACCGACATCACCCTCTTCCGCAGCAGAAGCGAGATCATTCTCCTTGAGCATCAGCGCATCCGCTCTGTTAATTCGATGAGTTAAACCTCCGCCAACAGCGACGGCTGCTTTGTCGAGCACACCCCAACTGGTCTTTCGAGTAGCAGCCAATGGGATTTGTGAGTTCGCCACCCAGCGTGTCGTATTCGTGGCAATTCCACTAAGTCTACCCAGAATATTGAGGATAATTCGTTCACAGAGTAAAATCTGATGGCGCCCTCCTTCAATGGTAAGAATACAATCTTCGGCGTCAATTCTAGAACCTTCCCCCATTGTCCAAGTAAATCGTGCATCAGGCATCCATTCTCTGAGAAGAATATCCGTGACATACAATCCAGCCAAGGTACCCTTTTCGCGTGATCGAATCTCCGCTTTCGTCTTTCTATTACCTCCTTCAAGAGGCCCAAAGATACCTTCGTCTGCCATCATTGTAGAAATCCATCTACGGGCACTTTCGATGAACCATTCTGTAGGCCCATCATCTGTGATTAACATCCCTCGACGATCTTGCGGAGGTTTCATTTTACCAACTTGTTCAATCGTTTTGGCGAGAACATCACTGCCATCAGTTGGCACATCACCATCGGGGGACACAGTACCGCCGAACCACCGGGGGGTTTTCACCCTCTCGGCGGCCATAAAACCTCAGATATCTCTCTTCGCCGCCTTCATGACCCCCAACCTTCCCGCACAGAATATGCGACGTGTGGGTGTGGTGGGCGATGGCTTGAGCGGGCTCATTGCAGGCCTTGCCGCTGCCAGTAGTGACTCCGAAGTCGTCATTTTTGGCCGTTCGGAACCTATTGGCGGTCTCGCATCCCCCGTCGACTCGGATGTGGAGTGGTTGTTCGATCGGATACCGTTATTTTGGAGACGGGGGGGGAAATTGGATATTCTGCTGCGTCGATTGAAGGTTCCAATGCGAACGCGCAAAGTACCCCCATCTAGAATGGCGATTGTCCGTGATGATTGTCGCTACTCTCTCCCTAAAAAATCTAGTTTTTTCCGGAAATCTAGTGGAACCCTCTCCGCTGAATGGGCATCACTGATCCAAGCCGCACGGAAAGGGGATCTCACCCAGATTGATGGATTTGAAAAAGACGCAGCTACATTACTCTCGATACTTTGGAACTTTAACCCAACTCCAGATCCAGAAGCAGTTCTTAACCTCGGTTGGAAACAGTCGGCCAGAGTAGTAATCGACGGGTGGGTCGGGGTGAGTGGTCGCCTCATCACAGCATGCATGCAGACGGATGTCACTTTTCTAACGGACGGCCCAGTGACTGGATTTCGTAGACGAGGTGATGGTACGATTGACGGCGTCAAGCGCAAAGGAAAGGTCCTCCCTGTTGATGCCGTGATTCGAGCCTGCGCACGAGTTCCACCCCATAGTCAAAGGCTGCATGGCCGCTATCTAGGGCTTGAAGGGAATTTCCTTCATCCCCACGTTGTATTATGGGATGCGGATCGAGAAGTCCTCTTGGTCGATTTGGGGGAATTGATGCCTGAACGTGTACCAAAACGTGACCCTGAAATCATACATGGCAAATATCCACGATCATGGGCTTCTCTTTTCCACTGCATTGCATTCGGTGACTCCAGTACCGCTGCAGAGCGCATCGAAGGCTTACTCGACTCACAGTGTTCTGGTTGGAGGGGTGCGATTGCAGTGGATTATTCATTGAACAATCTAAAGATGCCGACCATCCCCGATACCGAATTTATGGACGGGGTACACTACGCCCATGTCGACAACGCTTTCAAAATCGGAAAACGAGCGTCTCAGTCCTGAATGGTATCCAAACTCGCTTCCGCTGCGGAGAGACAGGCGAGCAAATCATCCATCACCGATTGAAGAGATGGAATACTTTCAGCAGTCACTTTGATGATCAATTCCACTTGCCCATCCTCCAGTTTTTTAATTACAGCAGTGAACATTTCCGGATCATCAGCTTCGATTGCCGCGAGTAATGCTTGTGCCCGTTTAGGACTACCAGTCCAGCGTGCCTCACAAGTCGCCATACATCTCCGAGACACCACACATTGATGGCGCCATCGGTCGCAATCGCCATCACCCTCCACACATGTCGATTGAATATGCGGGGGCTGTTAGACTGGTTCGATGAGAACGCTCGCCCCCTTCCATGGCGCATTCAAAAGGTCACACCATGGGAATCGCTTCTTGCCGAAATTATTCTTCAACAGACACGAATGGAAACTGGATTGCCGTATTGGGAACGAATCAGAAGCGCATACCCTAATCCAGCAGCACTCGCCAATGACACTGAAGAGAATCTCCTTCGACTCTGGCAGGGTTGTGGATACTATGCACGTGCGAGGAATTTGTACAAATTGGCTACAACTCTTGATGGTGCTGAACTCCCAACATCATACGATGCTTTGTTGGAATTACCTGGAATAGGACCCTATACTGCAGCAGCAATTGCGTCAATGGCCTTTGGTGAATCAGTTGCTTGTGTAGACGGTAATGTGCGACGGGTAATTTCTCGTCTTCGAGCAGAGCATTTAGCCGATGCAGAGATCCAACACGAAGCGACAGCCTTACTCAATCATCAACGCCCAGGAGATTGGAATCAGGCGATGATGGAAATCGGGTCACTTGTTTGTACTCCACGTAATCCAGATTGCGACAATTGTCCTCTTGAATCAAAATGTCTCGCTGGTAAATCATCAAACCCGGAGGAATGGCCCCTTCGCCGTTCAACCAAACAAACACACATCAATGCAACCGCACTTGTCATTTCTGGTGAACACGGAGTTTTGTTGAAAGCGCGGCAAGGACGCACGTTAGGGGGATTGTGGGGTGTACCTTATGCGGAAGGGGTGGCCGAAACTGCGAACCTATTACAGGGCCGTAAAACAAAAAAAATCGGTAAAATACGGCATGATTTCACTCACAAGCGATTGGAAATCACCGTATACACATCTGAGGCCAGAGTGGACGATATTTTACATCACCCAGATTCCGTACCATTGGCAACTTTAGACCGAAAAGTGCTCAATCTTCACAAGGGCCATCTAGGCGAACAATATTGAGAGAAAGCGAATACCCCCCGATTGTGGCCGAAGAGCAGGTATTGCAAGGACTACCCCCTGAAGACACAACCGTGTTTCAAAATTCAGGGGCTACACTCACCCTCCCTAGCCAGGCCCCCCTCCCCCCTCGTGCAATGTTTGCCGCCCTTCTCGCAATATTGGCGGCAACAGCAGGTTTCTATGTTGGAATTGACCATCTCGATGGGGATACAGGGATGTACACACACCGACAGTTGATTTTCAGTCAATCCGCAGGAGCCCCCAATGAATCTGCGATCCTCACGGGCGTTATCCTTGATGAAGACGGTCAACCCCTGGCAAATTATACTCTAGAAGGACATCTTGCTTATCGGCGGAATGCTTATGCGAATACTTCTGAAAATGGTAGTTTTCGAATGGAGGGATTGGACCCAGGGCAGTTGACACTTGACATTGCTTCGCCAGAAGGTGACAGATTCACCAATCTCATTTTACTCAACTCCCCCGCTGGCTTCGAACCCATCGGCTTCACACATTTGGTCTTTGAATGGCCCAGTGAAGTGGAATTTGATAACGGACAAGAATTGTCTGTTGAAGGTCATTGGATTGACTTGAGCAAATCCCAACGGGAGAATAGTACCCAACCCTATGACCAAACGGCAGCAGCGATGTACGATATGTTCGGCACAGGGTTCATTGGACTGAGTATCATCACGCTAGGCATTATCGCCATTGGGATCAAAAGCAAGAATACTGGTCTGATTCGAACAGCTACTGTGACAGCATTCTTCACGATGGGCCATTTCTATGTGTCATGTGGTTTCGGGTTGATTGCATTCTTGCTTACATTATCTCTGGCGAAACAAGAATAATTTCCAGTTTATGGTAGAAAACTTCCGGAAGCCATACAAAATCCGTATTTTAGGTCAAATAATGACGCTTTTTAGGCTGAACATTATAGTCCATACAGAACCATTCGCTGTTTGGCAGAGAACATCGACAATCCTCCGCTCCAAATAGTTTCACAGATAAGTTGGACGTCACATCAACTCATCTTTGTCGATGTTCTTCGCCCCCAAATCAATGGGCTTAGGCTTTGAGTGTTGTTTCAACACGGTGATACCAAGCAATTCCCCGCGCATGGTCTTCAAGTTGCGAAAATTGTGGGAATGGTGAGATTGAGCGCATATATCCGAAGGCTGCTAGATCGACCAAATCTGGTTTTTGACCACCAAAGAATGGTGCCCCTCTAAATTCGTCTGTGAATTCAGTGAGCAAATCATGCCACAATTGCTTAGGCTTCCGCCCATCCTTCTTGACTCTGGTTCTTGCTATGATACCCCACATGATTGGAAATCCAGCCCACGCATAGAGTCGCTTGGAAAAGAATCCAAACGTCTCCAATTTGGATACGCGAGTCGTGGTTTTCAATGCTGAGAAGAGGCTACCATAGAGGATTGGAATTGTTGCTTTCGACATTTTTGTATCGACCCATTCAATCCATTCATCTCGCCGCGCCTCATCTTCAGTGGCCCAGAGATTACCGTTATTGTAAGTAGAATCGATATGCTTCATGATGGGCGTTGAATCGACGACAATTCCTCCATCCGTCTCAGTCCACACGGGAACCTTCCCCCATTCACCGGCGAATTTCAATTCTTTCTTTGTCTTCATTGCGTTGACTTGCACCTTCTGATAATCGACATCGAGATGCTCAGCGATGCTGCGAACTTTCCAGCAAAAGGGACAGGTGTGAAGCATGTGTAATTTTGGCATTGTCATCATATCACCTCAATCAAGGCACATTGGGTATTCTTCCTGCATTGGTGGTAGGAATAGGTCCTCACAAGTGCGCGTGACCGTTGAGAGAGAAAGTGTACTTCGGTCATCGAGGAAAACAGTGACGGGTAGTGTACTCACTGTGCTGGGGATGTAATCTTCACCGGTTTGTGTAATGACGAGAATAAGACTATCTCCCGCAGGAACGACGACATCCATCGCGAAGAACTCCATCTGCGCTAGAACCGTTTCACCAGGAAAGAGGGGCACTCCCACATTGCCTCCATCAGCAAATCGGAGATCCATCACAGCGTGTCCTAGATGTGCACCATCGCTACCTCGCTGCATCTCGACAAAGAGATGCCCACTTGTTGCAGCAATCGAGATTCGTGCGCCCATGTGCAGGGTTGGCATTCCAACGATACGAAAATCCTCATCCATGATTCCACAATCCAGTGTGGTCGTGCTGGTTGCAGTCACCATGTCACTCCCTGAAACAATTTCACATTGGTCCAAGGTGGTTTCATTCCATTCGATATCCAAAGGTGGGTAGGTCTCTTCCACACGCCATCCGCCCATGTCATCTTGAATTTCGGCAATTAAGCGTGGTTGTGGTCCAATATCGCGTAAATAGAAATCAAACCATTCTAGTAAATCGTCTGCCCAATCCCATCTTAACGACCAAGGATAGCCAATTCCACCATCGTGTCCACTGGGGCGATCTGGATAATCGTGTGTCCATTGCCCATACAATCCCTTGACTTCAAAGCCGTGATCAATGGCAATTTGATGGGTTGGGAATGCCATGTGTGGATCGACATTCCAATCTTGCATCCCGTGAATAATGTAGATTGAACCATTGTATAATTCCATAGCACGGTCTAGGAAATAACGTTCCTCCCAATAATCACTTCCCGTCCATCCCAAATCATCCCCAGTCTGGTAGGCGAGTGGACCGGCATAGTACCCTTCCATGTATCCTTCACAGAGATTATGCGCATCTTCAGAATCACCATCGATTCCAAATGAGCCATAGACACCGTTGTGCATAATGGGTCCTCGTGCTTCCATGCTTCCATTGCGCCACATCAACTCGTGAACTCCAATCAAACCAGACATTGGCACGATAGTAGCTAGATGTTCCGAACCGGAAGCAGCTGCATTCCAGGGTGTGGAACCATCGTATGATTTCCCAATCGCACCGACCCGACCATTTGACCAAGACTGTTGGCCCAACCAATCGACAGCCGCTTTGATGCCCTCCATCTCATCATGGCCCATGAGGTCCATGCAATGGTTGGATTCTCCGGTACCAAACACTGAGACTTGCGCTACCCCAAATCCGTGAGGAACGAAATTCTCAATCAGGAACCGGCCGAGGCGGTCGGCGGGTGTCAATGCATCAACATCCCCATCGTTGTAGTAGGGCCCAATTTCTGCAATAACTGGAATTTGACATTCTCCAGTCACATTTCCTGTTGAATAGTCACAACCTTCGATTTCTGGTAACCAAAGGCCGAGGTGAACGACAGCATCCCCAGTTACCCCTGCACCCCCATCTGCCAGGTTGATCGCAGGAACATCGACGAAAACCGACTGGACTGCTGAGATATTGTGACTTCCATTCCAAGATACACGGCTGAATACATCGCTGCTATCGTAGAGTTTACCGGTTCTCTCCTCGACAGGTGGTAGCCAATGACTATCATTAGAAGAATCCGAACCCATCAGGTTGTGGGGGATTCCAACAGTAGCAGCAAGAATGAGAAAAAGAATAACGATGGCAACGGTTGCCCCCATTGCTCCGTTGAGTTGTCGCTTCTCCCGTCGTTCTTCAGGAGGGCCCTCATCGAAGAGTTCCGCCTCAAACATCTCGTCTGCCACGGCCTACGGCCGTGCGCATTCCACCTTCAAGGTTCGCGAGTCGCAAAGCCCGATGCCAATTTCCATCTCAATGCAATTGGCTTAGACCCAATGAGTCTGCAACCAACAACAATGTTACTAGAATAATCATTCCAAGTATGACATGCATTAGTGCTTTTCTCCCAGCGACAGGGTTGTGAATATCAGGCAATGTATCAACAGTTGCCACATACAAGAATGTACCAGCTGAGAACAGCATTGCCAATCCAATCATGTGGTGTTCAAGGTCGGTCAATGCATGGTATGCAACGAAAATCATCACAGGTGTTGCCAGAGAGAAAATCACAACATCGCGAATCGAATCGTTTCGATTCGTTCGCTCATGCATTGAGAACACTCCAAGGCTGAATGCCGCTGGGGCCTTGTGAATCAGAACAGCCAGCGCCACTGCCGCCGTCACCGTGACGCCACCACTGGCAGCTGCGGCTCCGATTGCCAATCCATCGGTCGCCGCATGAAGTGACAGACCCAGAACTAACATCCATCCAGATGGGCCGTGATGAACGTGGCTGTGCCCATGGTCGTGTTCATGATCATGGTGCTCTTCGTGAACGGCGTGCCCGATGCCCGACCCCTCTAGAATCAACATCATCGCGAATCCAGCCAAAATGGCCCCACCCAATATCAGCGTGCCGGCATGCCCACCTTCAGATGCAAGTTCAAATCCTTCAGGAATGATTACAAGCATTGCTGAAGCGATGATGATTCCAGATGCGATTCCAGTGAGCATTTTGAGCCGAGATGTATCCTCTTTAATCTTGGAGAATATTGGCAATAATCCACCAATGAGTCCAAACAGTAATGCGAGGGTGGCATAGAGTAGTGGGGAGTTCACACACCTTCGAGAACTTCCTCTCTATTGAAAAAATCGCATAACCTCTCCACTCAGGTTGCTGATTTGACAAGCGGTGGGTTTGAGGATGGGGCCCGCTTAGAGGCATCCATGGGTGAAGCATACGCAACACTGATGTCGCGGATGAAAGAGATTGAAACGGTTAGCCAAATTCAAGGCCTCCTTGGATGGGATCAAGAAGTCATGATGCCGCCCAAGGCTGCACCATTGCGCGCTGAACAAATGGCTTGGTTATCGCGAACCAGTCATTCGATGATGGTTGAATCTACCATGGGTGAAGTATTGGATGCAGCGGAAGCCGAAGGCGCAGGTGATGAGATTGCTGCAGGCAACCTTCGATTGATTCGAGATGCCTACGACAAGGCAACCAAGAAACCAGTGGATTTTGTCGAGCGATTTGCCCGACATAAATCCAAATCCATAGTGTCATGGACAGAAGCTCGTGAGAAAGACGATTTCTCCATCTTTAGAGATGATCTTGCAGAGATGATTGAGCTAAACCGCGAACTCGCAGGCTATCTAGGGTACGAAGACAATCCGTATGATGCTTTACTCGATATCTACGAATCTGGACTGTGTGTATCTCAAGTAGATCCTTTGTTCGCTGGTCTCCGTGAAGCACTGGTTCCCTTGATTGCTGCCGTTGGAGATTGTGAGGCCCCCGATATGTCCTGGGTCACCTCAAATAATTGGCCAGAGGCGGCTCAGGCCCAACTCTCACATGAAATATCATCTGCGATTGGTTTTGATTTCGATGCGGGTCGCCGTGACAAGTCAACACACCCATTCTGTGGGGGCTCCAACCCTGATGATGTTCGGTGGACCACGCGTTACGATGAGGCGGAACCCTTCGGTTCACTCTACGGTTCACTCCACGAAACAGGCCACGGTCTGTACGAACAAGGTCGGCCACGACATCTGGACTTCCAACCAGCTGGGCACGCAGATGGCCTAGGTGTCCACGAATCACAAAGCCGACTTTGGGAAAATCAAGTCGGACGCTCACTCGCATTTAGTGAATGGGCCATCCCCCATTGGTCTGAGTATTTCCCCTCGAACATGAATGGTGTAACTGGCGAGATGTTGTGGCGCAGTGTCAATTTGGTTGCACCAAGTTTGATTCGAGTTGAGGCCGATGAAGCGACGTACAACTTACACATCATGATTCGGTACGAAATCGAAAAACAACTAATCAATGGCGATTTGGATGTCGATGATTTACCAGATGCTTGGGATGACATGTATGAGAAATTCCTAGGCATCCGTTCCCCAAATAGGAAGCAGGGGGTCCTCCAAGATGTCCATTGGTCGATGGGTGCATTTGGCTACTTCCCCACTTACACATTGGGTAATTTGTATAGTGCTCAACTTTTGGTCGCAGCTCGTGCAGATTTAGAAAATGATGAAACACTGGAAGAAATGTGGGCTCGAGGTGAATTCGAACCTCTTTTGCAGTGGATGCGTGACAAGGTTCACGCGCGTGGAAGCATTCTATCTCCTGCAGAATTGGTTGAGGAAGCGACAGGTCAAGCACCCACACCACAACCCTTCATTGATTATCTTCGAGCCAAGATTGAATCATTGTATGGCGTTGCGGCCTGAAGCAGAAGTCCAATAGGCAACCTTGTGTCCTTCACTAGCATGGAGGAGGCGCCACTGCGTAATTTACGTGAATTGGCGTGGTTTGAAAGGAATTTAGACGCTGGCGTCAGTGCTCTCCATCTAGATGACCATCGCTTGATTGCAGGTGATTGGGATGGTGGGATTCACTGTTGGGATTTGGACGGGGAACATTTGTGGCATGCACAAACCAACAACAGAGTTTCAGATTTTGCATTGGGTGGCGATCGTCTATTCGCGGTTTGTGGTAGGGACATAGTCTGCCTTAATATCGCATCAGGGGAAATCTGTTGGGATGCAGAATTGGAGGGGAGTAGCGATCTAGTTGCTTGCACCCCAGATGGCTCCACCATTCTCGCTACTTCGTCTGTCTTTGATTTAGAAATGAATGATTTCCTTGAGTCGACATTTTGGCGTTTCAACACTGATGGCGATTTAATTCGACAAGATTCACTCGATGAGCGCCCATGGTCAATCGAAATGCGAAATGATGGTGTCGCCTTCCTTCCACTAGGTCGACCAAGGTGTGGTATGGTACGTGCTGAAGTGGACGGTTTACACCACACGCCATTGCCAACCGATTCTCCAGCCACCTGTGGTTTCTCGGGTCAATCACATATGGTCATTGGACACGCTGATGGCACACTCACAGCCATTGATGATGGTATGGTTATGGATGATGACACCTACACAAATCAACCTGGCCCCATCGAATCGATTTCTGCCACCGAGCCAGGTTTCCTGGTTGCCATCTCCATTGAACCAGGTGCTGAAGGCTCTGGTTTTGGAGCAGCAGAGGGCCTCGCGCGGGCTTACGATCAGAAAGGAGTATTGCTTTGGCAGATGGAAACATCACTCGGTCGTAATTTCGAGCACATTGTTTACGGCCCAGTAATCAACAACAACACCAGTGCATGGATTTCTTCTTGGGACAATCAGATATCCGTAATAGAAATCCGAACCATTCCCGAGGGGGACCCTGTGATGCGAATTGAAATGGAGTCTAGAGCGAACAGCATCGTGGGAAATTCTGCATATTTGGCAATTGGATTTGATGATGGTGCTGTGTATTTGTTACAGGGTGATTTACTCACCCGCCGACTTGAAACAGAAGGCGATTCAGAAACAGGTGAACATCGCTCTTCCATGGCGGATAAATTGCGTCGACTTCGATCTTAAAATGCACATTTTATTGAGTAGGTTCTAGTGGAAATAGGGGTTCAGTTTACTCTTTTCCGATGGAAAAGCATTGTTTTTTTGCAAAGGTTTATGGGGCTCCCTGTGCCACGTGAACTTTGCCGCTCCCGAGGAGTGGTGTCGGGGCGCTCAGCGTCACCGGCAGGCCCCAGCCCACAAGGGACCCAATTCGGGAACGGTAGTGGGCCATCAAATCCGGCGCAAGTCGGGCTAGATGGGGCGTGCCCCCAACTGCAAAGATGGGTAGGCAGGCCCACAGGAGAATGAAGGTATACACTTCGGTGTGTATTGGATGATTCTGTGAACGTGTAACAGAGCTGAGCTCGAAGTACACACCGACACCTAGTGTTGGATCACAGGAGTTGCCTGCTCGCAAGAGCGGGGATCAATTCGGAAGGAACGAACAGCGTCGGCACCTTGGAAGAAATCTACTAACGGGAAACACTGGAAGCCGTAAGGTGACCTCAGGGACCCAAAGGCGGAGGAATCCCATAAAAGTTGAACTGTGAAAAGCCGGCCGTACCAATCCCTTAACGCATATCCTGTGCAGGTTGATTGGAAAGGCAGCAATGCTAGACCAAGCTACCGGGGACGGAGTAGACTGCAGTCGAGACCGGCCCAGGGAAGGGAAAGGCAGCAATGCTGGAACCGGACCGAAGGGGGACAGGGGTGGCAGAAATGTCACAATCCTGCTCCTTGGTTGATCAAAGTCGCAAGACGGAGAGAAACCAGGAGGTGAGGTGTAGACCGTAAGGAAAGCACCTCTCTCAGGGACGCCGGAACGGAGTAATCCGAACCAGGAACTGGTGAAAAGAAAGCAGTCTTCGGATTGTAGACAACGCATCAGGAAGCGAATCAGGCAACTGAATCGGGCGTCTAAGG
>JAPKEY010000123.1 GCA_028821815.1 Candidatus Poseidoniales archaeon
GTAGATTCATCCCAAAACCCTTGCTTGAAGGAATTCAAAATGGAGAACGAGTTACCATCGGGCAAAAGGTGCTCACCAAAGTCGAAGTAGGGTTACCTGAACTTCGCAAAGGAATGAAACGACGAGCACAAATCATCAATCCAAAGGACGCTGGATTTCTCATCGCATGGATGGGTATTGGTACAGGGCAACGGGTCCTTGAAGCAGGTCATGGATCAGGGGGCCTTGCACTTCATCTCGCTAATGTCCTCGGTTCTAGTGGTACACTAGTTTCGGTTGAAAATCGAATCGAGCATGCTGAAGTCGGACGAGAAAACATGGAAAGAGCGGCCAATGCAATGAGAGAATTTCCAACTTGGATTCTATTGGAAGGCGATATCGCAGAAACCTCATTCGAGGGTGTTGTCGAAGATTTTGATGCCATCATCTTGGATTTGCCTGAACCTTGGCTTGTCATTGCACCCCTCGCAAAGAATCTGAGATATGGGGGGAGAATTGCTTGCTATTGTCCAGTTTCAAGCCAATTGGAGAAGGCGTGGAATGCCTGTGAAGAAGCGGGTTTAACCGTAGACTGGGCCGGAGAAATGATCGACCGTGCTTGGACAAAAGCCAGTCTCGGTGGCGTGAGGCCGGGCAATACACCAATGGGCCATACCGCATTCTTGCTAATTGCTGAACGTACCTGAATCAGTCCTCTTCGCGAGGAGGCATGACTCTGTTCATCTCTTCGCAAGTTGGACACTTGAATCGGAATGGTGCTTCTTTTTCAGTGGGCAGGCGGATTCGGGAATCACATGCATGACAACGGGCAGTACCATCTTCATCCGCACGAATTTCACCATGACTCAAATCCGCATCTTTGTTCTCTTCATCTGTGGCTTCATCCCATGCATCTTGTGCGTTCTTTTGGGAGCGTGATTTTGAACTGTAGCGCATCCACATGACCAACAATCCTGCGAATATCCAACCTGACAACATGGCGATGGCCAAGTTTGCAGCATTGACCACGGGGCCACCATTCCACAGCTCTGCTTCCGTGGGAACTGGTGGCTCAAATTCGACTGTGAGTGTTGAAGTCAGACCACTGACTAGGAATCCTTGTCCAGTGATTGTGCCTGTAGCTTCGATTCGGAAATCAACACTGCCGATGGTAGGTTCACCACTGGGTTGTAGGGTCAACATGTAGGTCGCCACACCCCTTGGCGCCACGGTGAACTGGCCCACAGATTGGTTCACATCCAAATTCCAAAACCGCAAAACATCTCGCTCATGTTCACCTGCAAGATTCAGGAATCCTGAGATCTGTTCGTTACCATCGTTTCGGATGGTCACCGTATAAGTTGCCGAACTGTTCCATGGGAGGGACCAATCGTCTCCCGTCATAGTAACCTCAAGCATGGGTCCACCATCGGCGTTTCGATGTGGCTCAATTTCGATATCAACGGAATCGGTTGAGTTCACATTGGAATCGGTGAGTGATGTTACCGTGAAAGCAATTGTATGTGTTCCTGCAAGTAACATGCTGCCTGCTGTACAGGTAACTGCGTGGCTTTCTGCTGCAGACCCTGCTGCAAGGGTTGTTTGTGCTGGATGATCACAGATGAAACCGGATGGACCTGTGACCAAGAGCGTGTCTTCGGCTTCACCCAAGTTGGACAAGAATAGAGTAAGGGTTGCACTTCCTTCAGCGGCTATGGATACCACGTTGGTTGTGACTGTCGCTTGAACCGAGACTTCAGGAACTGTGGCAAACAGAGACAGGGAATCTGTGATGGCATCATCATTCTCACTTTCGACTACCAATGTCATTTCGATATTTTCACTCGCGCCTGTACGACGCAGTGTGATGTTAACCTCACCACTTTCACCTGATGCAAGGGTGAGAGTCTGCGGCGATATACCGACTTCAAATCCAGCGGCTCCAGTCAATGTGATAGCAAAGGTATCTGGTTCGTTTCCATCGTTGATTACCGTGGCTGCAAACACTGAATCAGCGCCACTTGCAACGGGCAATGAATCGCCAGCAACCAAAACACGAACTTCAGCACGCTGATCGACTTGTGCATCAATAGTCATGGAATCCCATGTGCTCCCGTCATCAGGATTCATGGCGAGAATGGTGAAAGTGTACGTGCCGGAAGCGATGTCATCATCGATGGCTACAGTCATGGATAAAATCGAACCAGTTCCATTGGGTGCAACAGAGGTTGCATTGCTGACCGTGATGGTAAAGCCCTGTGGTGCGCCACTCCAATCGAGAGCTGCATTGGCTGCACCAGTACCATCATTTGTGAACGTGAAATCAATTAATTCAGGTTCATCTGAGCCGACATCAAATGCACCACCCAGCGGCCCAGTCATCCAAATTGAGGACCAAGGAAGAACATTGACGATCCCCTCGAAATTCAGTGTTGCCAAACCATCTTGAGTCTCAGCACTCAAATCGATTGTATAATTGCCAACCAATGGTGTGTCCGCTGCGGCAGATGTTGACCAACTCAGGTCAACAGTTTCACCAGATTCAACTGTGACAAAAATGGAACTTGTGACAATGTCAATGGTTAAATTATCGGATGAAGCTGAAAGGCGCATATTTGTCGGCTCAGTACCGGTGTTCCGAATTGTAATCATACCTGAAACAGAACCACCTGGTGTGAGTGTAAGCGCCTCATTGCTAACAACTTCAAGACTGTGAGATACTCCAACGTCAATGGTATGGGTGTGTGAATAATTCAGTTCACCGATTTCATCCCAAGCCTCGAACGTAAGGTCACATGTATCTCCTTCACCAGCATCGACATCAATACTAACATCGACAGTGATGGTTTCGTTGTCGCTGGCTCCAAGTCTGGAGCCATCTGCTTCGGCGGCATCCAAATTGGCTGAGCATACACCCGTGGTCGAAATTGTATAGATTGATTCGGCCTCTGACGTTCCCGAATTGTGTACCTCAAAATCAACCATTCCAGTCCCATTGGGTAACCAATTGTTGGTCGAAGCGTTTGCCGACATCGTCAGATTATGTGTTCCATTCACCCTTACGACAATGGTTTCTGATATGGTGAAATTACCCATTGCCGAGCCGGCAGACAACAAGAATCCGTAATCACCTGGTGCCTCTCCATTCGGTACACTAACCCGAAGTGTGCCCATTCGACTCTCTCCAGCACTCATGTTAGAGAGGGTTGAGGACAGCCATCGAACCTCCCAGCCAGCCGGCACAGCACGACCCATGCTGGTTCCATTTCCACCACTCTGTCCACTACTGACTGTCATGCATGTTGTTGCATTGCCAACAGCACTGAAATTTTGAGTCAATGTGGCTGAAATACACCATTCTCCAGCGGTAACGTTCCATGTTTGATTCCATGTATGATTAGTGCCATCGCTGGTCCAATTGTACAGCCCAGCATCATAAGGGAATATGGAACCATTCTCTTCCAGTGTCCAATCGACAATGTAACTGAGATTTACAGTCAGATTCACAGTCTCAAGAACAGCGGTTAGATTGGTGGAAACCGCAGAGAGTGATGCAACAAATTCAGTAGGACCGGTGGTCACATTTCCAGTTCCATTGCTGGTGTTGTTACCTGTGTTATTTCCAGTATTATTACCACCGGTATTGTTCCCTGAGTTGTTACCGGAATTGTTACCTGAATTATTCCCACCCGTGTTGTTGCTTCCACTGCCACCGTTCCAATTTGCCCAGAAGTCGCTAAGGTCTGCGGTTTCATCCACTGCAAGGACGATGTGATCAAGGGAAGAACCTAGATTTGAGACGGGAACATCCACATCAATGGACTCACCGACCTCAATCCCGAGAAGTCCACCATTTCCAATCGCCGTATGCTCAATATTGGGCAAGTAAGAGGGGGTAACTGAAAGATAGAGGGTGATGGTGGAGGATATGTTGGAACCGGAATGTGCAACACTAATTTCCACGAATCCACTATCGGACAAATCAGCATCTGCAGTAAGGTGCACGATGATGGTGGTTGTCACAGAAAATGTTGGCAATACCGTAGAAAGTGTCTCATCGGCAAGGGTAACGTTCCAAGCGGCTGAGGTCATCGAATCGTCGACCGTGAGGTCAAAATCACGAATCGAGGTGTCATTGTTCTCAATGGTCAGTGTGACATTGGCACTATCGCCCTGAATCAAGACAACATGGTCGTCAGATAAATCCAACAAAATACGGCTGTCTGCGGCAGCAAGCGGTGCAAACGCAGTCAGGAATGTACTCGAAATGAGTAGTAAACACAGCGCCAAGGAACGGCGTCGCTGAGTGGACATGAATACAACGGAATCCGTACCATGCTTTGAGGATGATGGGAGAACGCGTAAGCGTTCTCGGAGATTCGCTGAAATCACGATTGTTGCAGAGCTGTGATAATATCCGAATCTAACTGCTCCCAAGTGAAGTTTCCATCCACCGATTTACGGCCAAAATGACCCCCTGCTGAAGTTGCCGAATATATGGGCCGGAGCAAATCCAATTTTTCGATGATTCCACGTGGTCGGAAATCGAAGCAATTACGGACACGACGACTGATTTCTTCCTCTGTAATTCCGGCTGCACTACTACCATCTGTAGTCACCCTTACACTGACAGGTTCAGCCATACCAATCGCATAGGACAATTGGATTTCACAACGCTTTGCAAGTTTGGCAGCAACCACATGCTTTGCAGCCCATCGTGCTGCATAGGTTGCAGAACGATCAA
>JAPKEY010000124.1 GCA_028821815.1 Candidatus Poseidoniales archaeon
GGTTGTTACCACCTCCACCGGGTCCCCCGTTACCACCTGTTCGCTGCCAGACATCGATTTGTTCGCCTGAGCTTACATTGTAGACGATGACACCATATCCGTAGAGTCCAAGATAGAGGGTGTCGCCATCAATGGCAATCGGCATGGATGCAAGGTCATCCAAACCTGTAGATGTCCATGGTGTGAGGCGTGTAGAGTTCGCAATGTCAATCCGTTCAATCCCACCACCATTGGTTCCCAGGTATGCAATACCACCACGAACTGCTAGAGCGCTCATCTGGTTGGTCCCCAAACCACCATTATTAGTTGTCCAAGTTTCGTTGACTGAGGTCGAATTTGTGTCAACAACTGACATTCCAGAGAATGGATGGATGGCAATCATCTGCCCGGTCAGAACATCGTACTGAATGTCACTAACTTCATTCGCAGACAGGCCATCGGAAGTTTCCCATGTCTCTAGAATTGTCCCCATTGTTTCCATCTGAATGATGCCTTCTCCTTCTGTTCCAACAAAGATATCAGTGCCATCGGTTGCGATACAAAGTAGAGGGCTGGTGGTTTGCATTGTATGCGGTGTTTCCCAGCGGTATTGAGATATGTTGAACCTTTGAATTGTATCATCGGTTGCAATATACAACACGCCATTCAATTCAACAGCATCTGTCATTTCTGTGACTGAGGGACCTGATGCAAGAACCATCTGTGGCCAAGTTGGCAGTTGACCCGCATTCTGCATATGAGGTCGCAATATTGTAAAAACACCTGAGCCATCACCCACGAGCACACTGTGATCAGCGGGAGCGCGCTCGCCTCCGGTCGGCCATGGAATCAATGCTTGACCGAGATTACGTGCAAGGTCGAGATCGGATAATGACCATGAAGATGAAAAGGATAGGCTTGTGGTATTGTATGAATAAACCACATCCTCGGCAATAATGTGAACCCATCCATCGACAGATGACATTGCAGTAACCTCATCGCTAAGCAACCAATTGCCTGTGTCCCAAGTTGCAAGCCAATTGCCCGTTGATAGGTCGCGGCGAGCGACTCCCGCATCAGCAAGACCAATGAGAAGGTATGTACCAGCCATCTCTAAGGCAACAACGTTGTCACTTGGTAGTGCGTTTTGACTGTAATATTGTTGAACTGTACCGCCACTGTAATGGAACAGTCCTGCTCCATTTGTTGCAATCCACACGTCTGTGCTAACCACAAGCATGTCGGTTGCAGTCACGGTGGCACCTCCCGTGGATAGTGTGGCTACATTTGTCCAAGTAGACGCCAAGTTGGCACCCATGGAAACTTGCCAAAGTGTGTTACCGTTGGAAGCAATGAGGAACCCTGGTCCTACCGATTCAATTTGATCGATGACGTTTCCGGATGGACTGGTATAATTACCAACCAATGAACTATCCTTAAGTGAGAATACACGAATCTGGCCATCGGTGCATGTCACGTGAAGTAAATCCTGTGATACATCGATTGCCATATCCAAGGGTTCCATATCAACATCAAACCAGTGAATGAGTTGAGGGTTGTTATTGGCATCAATTTGGATGACAGAATTGTCTAGAGCGAGGTAAAGTCGTCCGTCATCTGGATGAATCGCTGAATCCAAAACATTCAGATCCACTTTGTATGTACTAACGAAAACATCGGCTGGACGCAGTGCTTCAATAACGACATCTGTGACAGTTGATCCCCCTGGTAAAACCCACCCCGCATTGGAATCACTATTTGGAGAAAGCCAGCCACTGTGTGGATCACCATTCATGAAATCATTTTGTTGACCCAAACTTCCCAAGCCACGCCAATCAAGTACACTGGCGGGGGCATCTGGGAGGAACAATTGCGGTTCTTCAATCCAAGTTCCATTGGAACCATCGACTCTGATTTCAAATGTCAAATTTTCAATCTCAGCACCAGGGGCAAAGTCAATCATCAAATTGCTCATCGCCATTTGCCCTGCTGCTGCGTTTGCACCTGTTGCATCCATCCGTAACCAACCGGTATCATTGCTGCCCTCACTGCCCCATTCTGCCACTATTCCAACATGAGCGGAAGCGGTGGGTAGAGCTGCCAACGGTGTCCAAGATGCGAGAATCATTAGCCCAACCAATGTCAAGGCGCGACGCTGGGAGGGGGTGGTCATGGGGTGGACTGGCTTTGCAACACCATTTGAAGGTCATGGGTGGTTGTGTTTGATGGTATACTAGTATACCACTGACATAATCGATGATTAATTTATCAAATATTGTTGATTCATTGAATGTGAATTGCCACTACGTGGCACATTATTCGAAATATATTCTACATTCTGCTAATCGCCCTCCCTACTAACGAAATGAGGGTAAAGGGAATAGGTGAGGCCAGTGGCCGAATGAAATGGAGGATACAGTTTGTCTGAGGAACAGTTTCGCAAAGATGCTCTCGAGTATCATTCGAAAAGTCCCCCTGGCAAGATTACAGTGGTTCCCACAAAACCGCATTCCACACAGCGTGAACTCTCATTGGCTTATTCACCTGGTGTCGCCTATCCTTGTCTAGAAATTGCTAAGGATCCAGCCAAGGCAATGGAGTATACCTCACGTGCAAATCTCGTCGCTGTCATCTCAAACGGGACGGCTGTTCTAGGCCTAGGCAATATCGGTGCCCTCGCTGGGAAACCTGTCATGGAAGGCAAGGGATTACTGTTCAAAGCATTCGCTGATATCGATGTATTTGACATCGAAGTAGATACTGAAGATATCGATGAATTTGTTGAAACTGTCAAACGTATCGCGCCGACCTTTGGTGGAATTAATCTTGAAGATATTAAAGCGCCTGAGTGTTTTGAAATCGAAAGGCGTCTAGTCAAAGAACTCGACATTCCGGTCATGCACGACGACCAGCATGGAACAGCGATAATTTCTGGGGCAGCTCTCCTCAATGGGCTTGAAGTGACGGGTAAGAAAATTGGCCAAGTCAAAGTGGTCGTTTCAGGTGCTGGTGCTTCCGCACTCTCATGTGCAAAACACTACGTTCGTCTCGGTGTGCGTAAGGAGAATCTCTTGTTGTGTGATTCCGGGGGAATCATGACAAAAAAACGCAAGGATGCTGGCGAACTCAATCGATACAAAGCGAAGTATGCACGCGATATTCCCGAAGGTGGTTTGACTGAAGCGTTGGTTGGGGCCGATGTATTTCTCGGCCTTTCTAAAGGCGGTATTGTAAGTGGTTCGATGATCGAAAAAATGGCTGCGAGACCGCTTATTTTCGCATTGGCGAATCCCACACCGGAAATCATGCCTGAAGAGGTTGCTGCTGTTCGAGACGATGCAATCATGGCGACTGGGCGTTCTGATTATCCAAATCAAATCAACAATGTTCTCGGATTCCCCTATATTTTCCGCGGAGCACTCGATGTTCAAGCAGATGAAATTACTGAAGGTATGAAAATGGCGGCAACCATGGCGCTTGCCAACCTTGCAAAAGAACCGGTTCCAGATGATGTGGCTGCGGCATATGGTGGAGCACAGATTCAATTCGGGGAGGATTACCTAATCCCCAAGCCATTCGATGCCAGGGTTCTGATCTGGGAGGCTAGTGCAGTTGCAGAGGCTGCGGTTGCAGAGGGAGTGGTCTCAGCAGAGATCGCGAGAACGTTTGATGTAGATACCTATCGAAATCAACTCGAAGCGCGGCTTGGCTTGACACGTTCAATCATGCGAGGTGTGATAGACAAAGCTGGAAGACTCAGACAAAAAATTGTCTTCACAGAAGGCGATCACCCCACTATGCTCAAGGCTGCAGCACAATGTATTCAGGAGCGGATTTGCTTCCCAATCTTATTGGGTAGATCGCATGAAATTGCAGCGGCAAAAGAAGCGCTCGGCCTTGAATTTGAATGCGAAGAAATCGATCCACGGGAAGACCCTCGAAGACGAACTGTTTACACCGATGCTTTACAGGAAAAAAGAGGTCGGAAAGGCATCACTCGAACAGATGCAAAACGAATGCTCAAATCGAGAGTTTGGTTTGGTTCAATGATGGTTGAAATGGGCGATGCAGATGGGATTATCGGGGGCATTTCAAGAGATTACCCCGACTTCTTGAAACCGTGTCTAGCAACGATTGGGATATCTGAAGATGCCCATCGAGTTGTAGGCACCTACATGATGACAATCAAAGGGCAATTGATGTTCATCGGAGATGCAACAATCAATATCTATCCGGATACGCGAACCCTTGCTGAAATCGCTGTGCAAACTGCACGTGTTGCTCGACGATTCGGTATAGAGCCGCGAGTCGCTCTACTGTCATTTTCAAACTTCGGCTCTTCCAGTCAATATCGCAGTGATCGAATTGAAGATTCAATTGGAATCGCGAGGGAATTAGATCCTACACTGATAATCGATGGGCCGATGCAAGCGGATACGGCGCTCATTCCTTCGATACAGGAACAATATCCATTCATGACACTTGGAGGTCCTGCGAATGTTCTCATCTGTCCAAACCTTGCTGCGGCTAACATATCCTACAAATTGTTACAGCGATTAGGGGATGCAGAGATGACTGGGCCCATCCTAGAAGGGATGGCCAAACCAGTCCATGTCTTGCAGCGAGAAGATGGGGTTCGAGATGTGGTTCACATGGCAGCCATCTGTGCGCTGGATGCCCAGCGCCAAAGCCGTCAACGCCT
>JAPKEY010000125.1 GCA_028821815.1 Candidatus Poseidoniales archaeon
CAGCTTTGGAGGCGGTAGTCTAGTCTCGACCGTTGTCATTATTCTAGGCCTCATCTTGGCTGGTCTAATGGGTGTTCTCGCTTGGACATCGATTCGAGGTCGCAATGAAGGTGACCCTTGGGACCAGATTTCACCGATGGGTATGGAAGTTGAACAAGAAGCCCCTATGGCCGCTCCTCCATCAGATATGTTTGCTGCACCAGTTGCCCAACCTGCTGTCGTGGCTCAACCATCTCCCGCGCCCGAACCAGTTGCCAGCACGGGTACACCACCGATTCCAGCCGAAGGACTACCCCCGGGTTGGACTGTAGAACAATGGAACCACTATGGAGCACAATGGCTAGAACAGCAAACTCCTGCACAACCCGAACCGGCTCCTTCCACAGTGGTAGAGAATCCATTTTCTGCCCCAATTTCAGCCGAAGATGACTTGGACCTGGACTTCTGAGCCGGGCCATGCGCCGCCGCCTGTACAACTTGTTCGGCCTGCCGGAATTACCTGAGGGCGAACCCGTTACGGGTGAAATAGTTCCAGAAGGTGTGATTGAGGAAGGAGTCCCCATTCACATTCCAAAACCGGTTCGAAAGATGATTCGTAAACCGGTCAAAGACCTCAAATTTCACGATTTAGGGTCGAAGCGGTGGTTAGAATGGGCCATCGCCCAGCGCGGACTTCCAAGGCGGGGCCTTCGGTACATTCGACCTGATGACATGCATCGATTACCATTAGAGCCGATGTCCACCCGCCTTCATCAGGGGGACATCTGCGTCGTTGACCTGAGTAGTTTGGCTCACATGGATAGTCAGCGCAGCGCTCTAGCGCGACAAGTGCAGGACATGGCCAATTACGGCGGCCTTCCAGTGTTTGCGCTCGATGAATCCAATCGCCTATTGCTCGTTCCTGGGCGAGGTTCTCGAATCGATACTGAGACGCACGAATTGGGTGGTAATTCACTTCTCGATTAACCCCGATGGCTGCGTACTTCAAATGACCATGAGGACCCATCTGGTCCACTTGTGAGACGATCCCGGCCGAATTGTGCCAAAAGGGGCCGCCAAGTTTCAGCATCTGGTGGCATCTGTCGCTTTGTGCCGATATCGGGGCGTAGAATATTCCTCACTCGTAAAATGGCCAATGTGGCGACCGCATCGGGTAGGGGATGAAGTTCAGCAAGTTCACACTCGAGTACAGCAGCAGAAATGGGGTGGTATGATGGGTATCCATTGGGTGATTCAATTGATTCAGCAAGACCGTCCCATTCACTCCGTTCTGGTGGGAAGGGTTCAGCGGTTTGGTTCACCAATAGTGAGGCATCCCATGTACCTGGGAGTATCATTGCACTAATTTTCGAACCATTTTGAAGATTGACTAGAGTATCGCGTGGTCGTCCTGAACGATCTTGACTCAACGAGATACCAAGCAATGGAGGGGAGTTTGCCAATACAGCGACACTGGTGACAGGACAGAGATTCGCAACCCCATCTTCGCTGATTGTCGAGAGGAGCAAAACCGGACGAGGAGCTACCAAAGCGGACAACCACGCGGCCCTTTCAGGATGTTCAAGGGAGTCGGCATCTACATTTCGAAAATTATCATTCATCGGTTCTCCAAGAAATGACGGCCGTTTCCTATCCGCTTCCCCGTCGCTCTCAAACCAATCATCAAGTTCCCCTCTTTCCACTTCAGATAGGGCGTATGCGGTGAAATCTCGATATGCAGCCCAGCGCTCAATTTCCGAGGCTTCTTCCTCGCGATCTTTCTTTCGATTGATACTCGAATCAGCGTATAAAACACAACGCCTCAAGAAATCACAGACTGCTTCCTTGCTCATCCTCTCGCCTCCTCATATTCACTTCGAAGCATGTGGAATTTGGCGGGATTTCCAGCCCACACTTCCCCAGCAGGGATGTCTTTTGTGAGTACAGCACCAGCTGCCACCACAGCGTGTGAACCCACACGTAATCCAGGCAGGATGGTTGCACCGCCACCGACGACTGCTCCTTCTTCGATTGAAACATATTCCCATTTTGTCGAATTACGCGAGGGTGGATATCGATCATTGAGAATTGTTGCGTTTGGGCCAATAAAGACCCCCTCGCCGACTTGAGTTCCATCTGCGACATAGGCCCCACCTTGAATTCGGGTACCTTCACCAAGTGCCACATTACGACCTACATGTGCCAAGCATCCGATGCTAACATCTGAACCAATTTGTGCGCCATTGCCAATATGGCATGGACCCCAAGCAATCGAACCGTGAGTGAGTTCGATTTTTTCTCCAGATGTCATGTTCTTCACTCCAACTCAAGGTGTGCTAGGATTCGAGCGACATGGCCTTTTGCTTTGACACCATATTTTGCGAGAGACAATATCCTATCAGTTTCAATCACAAAGGTTGAGCGTGAAATTCCCATGTATGTGCGACCGTAATTTTTCTTTTCTCTCCAGACTCCGTATTGTTCCAATAGATCACCTTCGATATCGAGTAACAACGGGAAGTTCAAGTCTTTTTTCTGAGAGAATTTTTGATGTGATTTTGCACTATCCTTTGAAACACCGAATACGGCTACATCAGCTGAACTTAGAGTGGACATGTTGTCTCGGAAATCACATGCTTGTGTCGTGCAACCGGGCGTTGAGTCCTTTGGATAAAAGTACAGAACCACACGCTTGCCTTCTGCGAGTAAATCATTTAGATTCCAAACATTCCCATTTCCATCCTCAGCAGAAAACAGGGGTGCCTTGTTCCCTTCTACCAGTGTGATTGCTTCGCCCATGGTACGTCGAAGAACCATCTCGCCTTGAAGACGTTCATTGTTCATCTTCGCATCTCTTCACGAATTCGCTTTTGTGTAGCGGCCCATGAGCAAATCATACATTGTGATAGGTTGTGATTTCTAGCTGGGCAATATTCTCTACCGAAGAAGATAATCTGCAAATGTCGTGTATTCCAAGTTTCTTTGGGCCACAGTACTTTCAAATCTCGTTCGGTTTGTTCGACATTTTTTGCCTGTGACAAACCCCAACGTGCTGCCAAACGATGGATGTGCGTGTCGACTGGGAAGGCCGGGATACCATACCATTGTGCCATGACAACACTCGCAGTTTTGTGGCCGACTCCTGCGAGACTTTCGAGATATTCCCAATCTGCTCGCACACCATTTCCCTGGACAAGTTGCTCAGCCATTCGTCGCAAATTCTTGGCTTTGGTTGGTGCTAAACCGATTTCACGAATTAACGTTTGAATCACATCAACCTCAAGTGTTGACATTTGCTCAGGCGTACTTGCTTTTGCAAAGAGCGCTGGCGTGACTTGGTTGACTTTTTTGTCTGTGGTTTGTGCAGAAAGCATCACAGCAACTAACAGTGTATAGGCACTTGAGTGATTCAGTGGAACCGGTGTTTCCGGATACAATTCATCCAGCATTTCCCCTATTTTCAGTGCCTTTCCGGCACGATTCATGTTTCCAGCTCCACATCGTCCTCGGTTCGTATTCCCAACCAAATACCGAGGGCGATGCTACCGAAGAATGGGCCATAACATGCAATGTACTGTATGTTCTCCCATGTATCTGGGCTTCCAATTAAGATGTACCCTATGAGGGATAGAATGGCTCCAGGGAACATTGCGAATAAACCGAATGCAATTGCTTTTCCAACGCCCATCATTCATCCCCCTTTGCTATTTCCAGCCCTTTTTGAATTTGTAATTCCACCCACCACAAGCCCGCTAGTCCAGCAACGGTGACTCCGATCATCAAACCGACAGGTGATCTTTCAGCACCGGTTCCAAACCAAAGGAAGAGGAAGAGCAGGCAAGCAATGGTCATCAACCCAAGGCGCAAGATGAGTGCTACAATTTGAGGGCGCATGCAATCACCAGAGCAACTGTTCCAAGTCCGAGCCGCTACGGCAGTTGAGGATGTCGGTCTGTTCTAGCCAACCCTTTCTTGCGATTTGGGATCCAAACCAGACATCCTTCAGACCCTGTGGGCTGTGAGCATCAGGGTTGATTGAAATCGGGACTCCCTGTTCCTTGGCATAACGGCAGTATCGCCAATCAAGGTCCAATCGATAGGGGCTGGCATTGATTTCGACAACTTTGAGTTCACCTTCAGCATTGAGTTCACCCATGCGTCGCAATACAGCATGAAGATCGACAGCAAACCCATCACGCCCCCCTAAAATTCGTCCAGTGGGGTGTCCGAGAATTGTAAGCGATGGGTTTTCGATAGCATTAATCAGCGCTTCAGTATTCACATCTTCGTCACGCTTCATCCACGTGGGTAACTGGTGTACACTGCCTACAACATGATCTAATACACTACGTTCTGCATCAGAATAGTCGAGACTTCCATCGGGTAGAATGTCACACTCATTACCATGGAATAAACGGAAGTCAACACCTTTATCGGACCAATTCTCATTCAATGCACGAACTTCGATGGATTGTGTAACTAGTTCATCAGGACTGAGTCCACTGGCGATCTGTAGAATTTGACTGTGGTCCGCGATTCCCAGAAATTCCCAACCCAGAGCCTGGGCTGCTTCAGCCATTTGGATGAGAGAGGCGGTGCCATCAGAGGCAGTGGTATGATTGTGAAACGCTCCCTTTAGCATGGAAGGTACCATCAAGTCAGGTAAATCACCTCGATCTGCG
>JAPKEY010000126.1 GCA_028821815.1 Candidatus Poseidoniales archaeon
GAGCGACCAGTAATCAGCACCATCATCGTGGGCGCCTGAATTTCCAAATGAGAATGAGCCAATTTGACCTTGATCATGTGATGTGGTCGCATTACCGTCATATCCTTCTGCAATAAATCGAAACGAATCGAGCCATGAGCCCCCTGCATACAGATTTGATACCGCAATCAAATCTGCTCCGGGCGCCATGCCCAACACAGCCCCATTGCCAATCGTGCCCTGAGCTGCAACTGCAGAAGCGCATAGAGTCCCATGATTGCCGCCAGCTTCGGATGCATCATTCAGCATCAAGAGAATCAAATCCCCGGCACCAGCAATACGATTTTGATAACCATTTCGCGCGGCGTAAATATCGCCATAAGGTACGCCATTGATACCGTCTGAAATCCACCATAATAATCCAGCACTTTGATCCCAAAGCCCATCAGAATTCGTGTCTCTCCCATAGGTTGGATTTCCCTTGTTTACTGGACTCTCATCTCCAAACTCACCATCTCGGTCGATGTCGATGAATACGGTATCGTATACGCCTGTAACTTGGGTATCAACGACAAGTATGATGACATCACCTCCCGCACGATCGATTAACTTCGAATCAGAATGCAATCCAAAATGGTAGTTTCCAGATATGGATGGAGATATTCCAGAAATATTCCATCCTTGTGTATCGAGGATTGAATCATTGTCAGCGTCGACATCGAGATTCGTAGTTTCAACCCACCACGAGTTTCCAGCACTTGGATAGGCCAAACCATCTCGTTGCCAACGAACCAAAGATATGGGGTCCTGCATGATACCCCACCCATCATAGGGGGAAGTCGGATCATCGAGAATTGCTTGTGTACCATTGAGATCGGGGTGCGCGAAATCAATACCTGAATCGGCAACTGCAACTCTAACACCTGAACCGTTGTAACCACGCTCCCATGCATCTGTTGCCCCATGAATTTGGCCACTCTTGACAGTGGCCGGGCCACCAGGCAAGGCGCCAACCGGTTCGGGCCCGGTACTGTCATCATACACCGCAAATACGCCTTCAACACCTGCCAACTTGGGTACAAGGTACCCTGGCATTGTGACTCGTCGATGTTCGACTATACCACTTGACGGGGGCGCGGGGAGGAATTTACCGGATGCTTGATCAGGCAACAATCCATGGTCAATTTGCCACTGATGAAGCGCCTGTAAATCGCGAGTTAGCACCATCGGTTTCGCAATCTCCTGCTGCAACCAAAACTCGACACTGGGGGAAAAAGCGGTAGAAATTGGAAATTGGATTTCAGCCTCTGGAACTACATTTTCCAGTACGGCGCTCTGCTCGGGTTTCGCAATATCAATCAGTGGTGAAAAACTGCTCAAAACGAACAGAATCACCATACCCATTGAGAGTGACCCGCGGCGCATAGCGCCGCAAGGAGGGGCATCGCCGCTTGACCTTTCGCGTCCCTGCTCCGTCGTACCGTTCAATAGTCATAGGCCCCCCCGCGGGGTTGGAGTCCCGTTGTGTAGCGGTCCATCATCTCGGGTTTTGATCCCGGGGACGGAGGTTCGAATCCTCCCGGGACTACCACTCTTCAACCGCTTTCTTGAACTCTGTTAAATCAAGATTTTGCGACTCATATATTTCAGCCTGTAGAGCCATGTCAAATTTATCGAGGTACCGAACGAATTGAGATTCGGGTGTCATCTGTGCCTCATACTCGGCGAAGATTTCCCTAGCATCGACCCCCATTTCCCCAATGGCTTCAGTTTCCATGCGATGCTTTTCATCGGGACTGATCCCATCATGTGGTGTGATATCACCAACTCTAACCTCTGCAAGATCATGGAGGATACACAATTCTAGTACTCGCTGTAGATTCAGGTCATCGGGGCAAAGTTGTGTTGCCAGTAGAGCCATCCCCCATGAATGGGCTGCCACCGACTCAGGATTCTCCACACCTGCGCGAACCCATCCTGCACGTGTGACATCTTTCAGTCCAAACGCCTCAATGAGTGCCTCTCTCGACGCCATCATTATTCCTCGATCGGTTCAGGGTTCTTGGCCAAATCCCGCGTGATATTCTTCTGATGGCTCTCAAGTGTGCCTCCACCGATTTCAAGCAATTTTGAATCACGCCACAATCGCTCGACAACATATTCCCCGACATAACCGTAGCCACCCATTACCTGTATGGCCCGGTCAGCGATATTTTTGGCCACAGTTGTCGAAAATAGTTTGACACCGTCGGAATCGAGTCTCTGCCCCCCAGTTTCGAGATCCATCACTCGACAGGTTTCGTACACATACGCACGCATCGCCCGATATTCAGCCCAAGATTCCCCAATGTGTCTTTGCATCTGTCCAAATTCACGAATGGGTTTCCCAAATGCCTCACGTTCACCGGCATATCTCGACATAGCAGCAAGGCATCGGCGAGATATTCCAACCGCCTGTGCAGCCAATGCGACCCTTTCAATTTCCAAATTTCTCATCATGTGTTGAATTGAATTACCAGTTTCCCCAACCAAATTCGAACTGGGGACTATACAGTCTTCGAATACTAGTTCGGCTGTGTTTGAAGCGCGCATACCGAGTTTATCCATAATTTTCTGGCCACTTTTGTAGCCAGGCATACCTCGTTCGATTATGAAAGTAGAAATCTCAGGTCGGCCACGTGCATCTGTGCCCGTTCTCGCGTATAACCAGACAATGTCAGCTGGGGTGCCTGCATCATCAACCACCCCATTGGTAATCCACATTTTTCGCCCGTTAATACACCAATTACCATCTTCTTGAAGTGTTGCAGATGTTGTCATCCCGAGGGCATCGGTTCCATAATCCGGTTCAGACATTGCCATACATCCGACCAAATCCCCTGAACAAAGGCCAGGTAGAAAACGTGCCTTTTGTTCATCAGATCCATTGATTGCAAGATTGTTGGCTGTCAGTTGGGCATGTGCGAGATACGCAAGGCAAAATCCCGGGTCCGAATATGACAATTCTTCATTGACAATCGCCGCTGCAGTTGCATCCATTCCAGCACCACCGTATTCGTCAGAAATGGTAATGCCAAGCAACCCATATTCGCCGAGTTTTCTGAACAAATCTAGGTTGAACTTCTCCTCCCGATCATGCTCAAGTGCTTGTGGTTCGACCTCTTCGCGCACGAAGTCCCGGACCATCTCTCGGATCATTGCATGCTCTTCTGTTGGATTCGCAATGTCGAATGTGCGCCAGTCGTCCATGCACTCGCGAGTGGTGCATCATTCATCAAATTGCCCGTGATAAGCAAATTAGAATTGAGATGCTCGTACCGGAATTCGAATCCGGGTCGATGGATTGAGAGTCCACCATGATGGGCCGCTACACCATACGAGCGTATGGCGGGCGATTGATTGCCCGTATATCAACGGAACGCCATGACCATGTTCTGCATCGTTCAGTTTCACAAATTTATGAATCTGAAAAAACGTAGACTGAGTGGCATCTACACTTTCATATTCATTTCCAGTCACCTACTTTTCTTCATAGGCAGTCCCACATTGGCCACTTCCATGCAAACCAAAATATTGCAGCAAACTGAGACTGTCTCGTTTGCCACCCTCGTGGCATCACGCAGACCCCGTAGCCCGAAGGATGGTGCCCTAGTTCACGCCAGTGGCGATCATAAGAATGGAAGTTGGCGACCACTTACCCGCCCAAGGCCTTGGACACACATCCACCAGCGAAGTCAGGAGGCGATGGCTTGAGTCGTACCAAACGGCTTCGAGAAGAAGTAAATCTGTTTCTCGGTGAACGGGGTCGTGCAAATACAGTAGAGGTATTCGATCACCTGAATGAACGCTTCAGTTGGGGCGCAACAATGAACCAGGTCGGAAATATATTGGCCAAGGATATTCGCTTTGAGAAAGTAGGCAGCGTTCGTGATTTCTTCCGTGGAGCACGATACAGTGTCTGCTTGTGGGCTCTTTCGGGTCGAAATCATAGTGACAGGGGTCCGTCGAAGGCTACAGCGTAGGCATCAAGTGGTGTCTGCACGGCGCCAGTTGTATGGGCCACCCTGTATGGCACCTCATCCGCGGTGGAAATGTCATCGTCGGGGCATCAACTGTAGCGGTTGGAGCCATCATGGTCACAACAACATTCACTCAGGTTGAATTGGTTCTCGTATTGCTTCATGCCGTTTGTGTCGCCACATTCATGGCTGCATGGAATGCGTTTAATGATGTCCAAGATCACGAATCAGATGCCCTCAATCACCCAGGAAGGCCGATTCCTAGCGGCTCTTTGACACTAATTCAGGCCAAGGCTGTGGGTCGTGCGGCATTCCTGTTGTCAATCATTGCACTACTTGCTGCAATGACTGTTGCGGCCCTCTATTCGGAGCACTTGGTATCTTGGTTACCGAGTATAGGAATCTGGTTTGTTGCATTTCTATTGATGTTCCACTATGAGATGGTAGTGCCCGCATCTTTCATGCTAAAGCACAAGGGACTTTCTGGAAACCTTGCAATATCACTGCTCGTCGGAATTGTTATTGTGTTTGGAGCTGCTGCTGTGAATGGTATCATGACACCACTGGTTTGGATTGTTGCTTTGGTTGCAATGCTTGTCAATGCTGCCAGAGAAATTGTCAAGGATATTGAAGATGAAAGTGGGGATGCGGATCGTGAT
>JAPKEY010000127.1 GCA_028821815.1 Candidatus Poseidoniales archaeon
ATTTCAATAAAAATTGAAAAGGAGGGTGTAGTTTTCGTTTTCCAATTTCAATTTGCTTTTTTCCTGACAGTTTTAACAGCAGCCAATTAGGTAACATCATTAACAGTAGTGACGGCCTTGAGGCATTCATGGATGATGATGAAGATGACACACCTGCTGAATCAGCACCAGCTGGTATTGAACATCATGAAGAGGAAGACGATGAAGATGATGAAGACGATTTGTTTGCAACCCTCGGAGTCGCCGGACCTTCTGTTTCCCTCGTTTCTTCAGTAGAGGAAGATATCCTTGCAGCCTTCATGGATGACGAAGAAGAATCCCCTGAGGAAGTAGAAGAACCAACGGAGAACACTCCTACTGCAGCGAAACCAGATGTCAAAGAAGCTTATCGTATGGTTCTTGAAACAGTCTGGGTTGATGGGATTCTTGATCCGGGCGAAGTTCATTTACTCGCAAAACGGAGAAGTGAGTTAGATATTTCATTCGAAGAACATCTTGATTTGGTCCGTGAAATGCTTGGGTGAAATTATGAAACCTCTTGGCAACACACCCTTTGAACACGCCTTGGCGTTGGCGTGGTATGACGATAGGTTGACAGCAACTGAATTCCGGCAACTCGACACATTACAAGGTTCTTTGAAACTCACCGATGGGGAACGAGCTAGCATTGAAGCAGATTATGAAACCCGATTGGTTGAGGGCACCGCACCACGAGGAAGTGAAGCCAACTCTTTGGCCAAATGGATTGATGCTGTACGTGCAATGGTCACTGCTCATGACGATATTTCCAGTGGCCTTGCCCGCCGATTGGGAGGAACGGCTTTGCGCACAGGCATCACACAAGATGGTTGGAAATCGGCCAATGCTTGGATGAATCAACTCGGACTTTCTCGCCCATTCGCAGAGGGTTGTTGGATGGTTGGTGGCCCGGTACCAGCACTTGGCGCGGTTCCACTCGCTTTGGCCCCTGCCGCCCAAGCATTGAATCTCCTTGATTAAACTCGAATGTCAAGTTCCCAATTGAGAGTTGCACCTGCTTTGGTGACCATGGCACCCACCGTGCAATTTTTCTCATGACTCTTTTCGATGATCCGTTCCACCAATTTTCGTGGAACGTCACCTTCGATGATGTAACGCATTCTTACGGCTGTAAAAATCCGTGGGGCCTCTTCGTTACGATCCGCATCCAATTCAATCCACATATCTCGGACATTTTCCATGCGGTGTTTTAGACCTGTAATCACATCGAGGAGCGTACATCCACCATGGGCTAGCAACACCATCTGGACCGGGTTTGGCGAATCTGCAGTGTGCATCGGGAACTTGATTCCATGCTGATTTTCAGCCTCTAAATCCTCGTTACCTTTCCAGCGAACTATTCCCTGCATGTACGCGCGCACTCGTAAGGAGTGGATGAGGGTTAGCATCATCAATGGTTGCCCTGTCGCGCTGATTGAGAGACATGTCCGGTCACCCAATTTCCATGCAAGATGGCGTACTGAACGTCCCCAATGACCCTGTTGTGCATTACATTGAGGGTGATGGCATTGGTATCGACATTTCTCCGGTTATGATCGATGTTGTCAACGCCAGTGTGGATAAAGCCTACGCGGGTGAGAAGCAAATCCATTGGAATGAAGTCTTGGCTGGGCAGAAGGCCTATGACGCGACAGGTGAATGGTTGCCTGAAGAAACACTCAATGCCATGCGCAGCGGTTTGGTCTCCATCAAGGGCCCATTGACTACACCGGTCGGAGGTGGTATTCGAAGCCTAAACGTCGCTCTACGGCAGAAACTCGATTTGTTCGCATGCGTGCGACCAGTCCGTTGGTACGCCGGTACCCCAAGCCCAGTCAAGGACCCCGGTGCGGTGGACATGATCATTTTCCGCGAGAACAGCGAGGATGTTTACGCGGGTATTGAATGGGAATCGGGTTCACCTGAAGTGGCGAAAGTCATCGACTTTCTACAGAACGAGATGGGCGTCACAAAGATTCGCTTCCCGAACACCAGTGGTATTGGAATCAAACCGATTTCCAGTGAAGGAACTGCTCGTATTGTTCGTGCAGCAATTCGATATGCGATTGACAATGACAAGGACAGCGTTACGTTGGTTCACAAAGGCAACATCATGAAATTCACAGAAGGTGGATTCCGTGACTGGGGTTATCAGTTGGCTCAGGATGAATTCGGGGCAGAGTTGCTTGACGGTGGCCCATGGTGTACTATGACCAACCCGAACACTGGAAACACAATCACGATCAAGGATGTCATTGCTGATGCCATGCTTCAGCAGATACTCACACGCCCGCGAGAGTATGGTGTGTTGACGACGATGAATCTCAATGGAGACTACATCTCCGATGCACTCGCTGCTCAAGTCGGCGGCATTGGAATCGCACCTGGTGCTAACATCAATTACGACACAGGCATTTCCATCTTCGAGGCTACACACGGTACGGCCCCAAAATACACCGGGCAGGACAAGGTGAACCCCGGTAGCCTGATTCTCAGTGCTGAGATGATGCTACGACACATGGGTTGGATCAAAGCTGCAGACCTCATCGTCAAGGGAATGGAAGGTGCAATCAGTGCCAAGACCGTTACTTACGATTTTGAGCGTCAGATGGATGATGCCATTCTACTGAAGTGTTCCGAGTTTGGGCAGGCAATCATCGCACATATGTGAGATGATTTACATGAACGATAACCTCGCCGAAGCGAGAGAACGACTTCTGAAACTCTCTGAATCAGCAGAAGCGGATGGTGAACCACTTCGTTGGTTCGAAGAATTGTATGCCGGGGCTGAACGCGATGCTGAAGAAATCCCATGGGCTCGTATGGAAACTCACCCCAAGATGGTTGAATGGATTGCAGAACATCCAGAGGTCATCGGACGTGCCTTGATAGTCGGCTGCGGTCTTGGCGATGATGCGGAATGGCTGTCCGCTGCCGGTTTCGATGTTACAGCCTTCGACATATCTCAATCATCTATTGACTGGTGCAGGGAGCGTTTCCCTCAATCTCCGGTAAAATATTGTGTTGGAGATCTGTTAGAGCCAGCAGATGAGTGGTTAGAGGCCTACGACCTTGTTGTTGAAATTCACATTTTACAAGCAATTCCTGACTCAATACGCGATGCTGCCGCTACCAACCTTCCGAAATTACTCAATAATGGAGGCCATCTGTTGTGCATCGGCCGCTTGCTCACAGAGAGAGTTCCTAACGAACCCTCGCCACCCTGGCCATTGAGCCAAGTTTGGTTAGAGGGCCGCTTTGAAACACTGGGGAAATTGAGTTTTTTGAGTTTTGTCAATGATGACACCCCAACAATCGATCGCTATGTAGCCGCATGGAATCGGCACACTGCGAAGGTGTAGTTAGCCACACCGAGTGTTAATAAAAACAGTTGATGCTCTTTACACCACTCTCGGGTTTAATTATCACACCCGGGTATGATATCTTACATGACAAACAACGCCATCATCTGTGGATTTGCCCGCTCACCTTTCACGCCTGCCAAGAAAGGTCAACTTGCATGCGCTCGTCCTGACGACATCGCTGCTGCAGTAATCCGTGGGTTACTCGAAAATTTGGATCTGGACCCTTCACACATCGAAGACGTTCTCGTAGGGTGTGCCTTCCCTGAAGGCGAACAGGGATTCAATCTCGCCAGAATGGTGGGGTTCCTTGCAGATCTACCCAATGAAGTAGGTGGGGTCACAATCAATCGTTTCTGCGGCTCTTCGATGCAAGCGATTCATGATGCAGCTGGGCGAATTGCCATGGGTGCCGGTGATGCATTCATTTGTGGTGGCGTTGAATCGATGAGTCGAATTCCTATGTCGGGATTCAATCCATTGCCCAATCCACGCCTCGCATCTGACAAACCAGAGGCTTTCACAAACATGGGATTAACGGCCGAAAATCTCGCTAATGCATATGGGATTAATCGAGAAGTACAACAAGATTTCGTCATCGAAAGTCACAAGCGAGCCGCCGCCGCAGCATTCGCCGACGTTATCATACCAATTGAAACTGAGAATGGCATGGTGACAACTGATGGCTGCATCCGTGCGGACACCAATCAGGAAGCCCTCTCCAAATTGAAGCCTGCTTTCCTCGAAGAGGGAACGGTCACTGCAGGGACTGCATCACCACTGACCGATGGAGCCGCCTTTGTTCTTGTTTGTACCGAATCCTTCGCCAAGGAGCATGGCCTCACAGCATTGGCCCGCATCAAAAGCATTGCAATCTCAGGTTGCGCGCCCGAAGTCATGGGCATTGGTCCAGTTGAAGCATCCCGTAAAGCACTGGAACGTGCGGGCCTCACTTTGGATGACGTGGATATCATTGAACTCAACGAAGCTTTCGCTGCACAATCACTTGCGGTCATTGAAGAGATGGAACTAGATCCGGCCAAAGTGAATGTCGATGGTGGAGCACTTGCACTTGGGCACCCACTCGGTGCATCCGGTGCTCGTATCGTCGGAAGGGCAGCAACAGTCCTGTCTCGAAACGGCTCAAAAACAGCCCTTGCAACGATGTGTATTGGTGGCGGTCAGGGGATTGCCACCGTCCTTGAGAAGG
>JAPKEY010000128.1 GCA_028821815.1 Candidatus Poseidoniales archaeon
TGGTTGCAATCGAATCAAAATCTGAAACATTCATGTCACCCAAATCCCAATTGCTGACATCTGGATCCAACTCACTACTGCTGTATGCAAGGATTTCATAATCCCCTCCTGATTCATCGCCCATCTGTTCGATATCGTGTCCGAATATTGCGGATGTTCCCGCAAGAATGACGACTGCGAAAATAACCAACGAAAACATGCCCATTGTCATCGCTGTGCGGAATGGTGTGGCCATTGGATAAGCGAGACTTGTTGGCAATACAGAGGCAATACGGCCGGAAAGTGGTGCGAGTAGACGTGAAAGGAAACGAGTTACCAATGGAGCTAAACTGGTTAGCAACAAGACGCCGGCTGCGACCAGGAAGATGCCCATGATGATGAATGAAAAGGGACCTTGTTGCCACTCTGCACTGATGGGGTCGCCTTTCCAGCCCCAAAAAATCATGGAAAGACTGAGGATTGACAAAATCATCCGTGGAAGCACGACTGGACGATGGAATCTCATACCTCGTAGGGTGATGTCTTCAGGCAATATACGAGCAAATATCCAGAAGGCGGGTGGAACCAAGGCAAGTAGGAGTGTGAATCCACCCAATAACCACCATGCATGGCGGGTGCCATCAGCAGGTTCGCCGATGAAGAAGGCGAGAGCGAAACTACCGAGCGAAGAAAAACCGAGGAAAAGGGTGACTAGAATTGACCACCATGGAAGCCCGCTGCCGTAACGTGTCGGAATACTGCGAATGGCAGCGACAACATTGAGGCGACTAATCCACACCGAGGTTGTCCATAGCGTGGACCAAGTGACTAAGAAGACTGCTGTGAATCCAGCGAGGACACTTTGGAATGACCAATCAAAGACAACGGTCCAAGAAAATGTGTCTTGGAAGGCTGTTGCCATGAATTTCATCAAGATCCAAGCGACACCGATGCCGACAAAAGCGCCAATTGCGCTTGAAATCATACCGAGCAAGGCACCTTCCTGAACGAATAGTACACGCAAATCGCTACGGTGCATACCGATGGCGCGAGCCATTCCCATCTCCGGCTTTCGTTCATCGGCCAACATAACGAAGATGTTCATTACAAGAAGAATACCTGCAAAAACAACAAACGAGCCAAAGATGAGGAATAGCATAGAGAAGGTTTCACCTAAATCAGCGGTTGCTTCAATCATTTTGAGCTTGATAGGAGTGACATTCAAATCGGCAGAATCGATATCTGCCTGTTCATCAGCCCAGCCTTCAATGCTTGCCAATACAGCCTCGTATACAGCGGGATTGATCAAACCGGGTCCAACGATGATGACCATGCTACGAGCACCGTTACTGCCACCTGCCAACAATTCAGCATCAGGGATTGATACCAGACCGAAGGTCATGTCTGCAAACGAGGGTTGGCCTGGGGGGGAGGGAAGGCTTAGATTTGCATCTTCAACGAGAAGACGTTCGCCATCCCACTGACCACGGATTGCGGGTAAATAGCCGCGCAATCTCACAGATTCCCCGATCTCAATATCAAGAGTTTCCCCCGCCCAATCCGATACGTGGATGTTGCCGCTTGTAACCGAAGGGAAGCCCATTGTATCACAACCGTCGCAACCAACAACCGTGAGGGGGACGCGGTTCACAGAATCGATTCGAATACGAGATGGAAGGCGTCCAGACAGATTGCCTTCATCAGCAATCGCGACGCCAACTCCTGTGGTTACAATCAGGCGATTTGATTCGAGACTCAATGCCGCATCATTGGTATTTGCTGCCGGAGGCAATTGAATTGAAAGCGAGTTGAAGGCAGTCCCATTCCAAGCCCAGAGACCCTCACCTTCAACCCAAATCGAATTCAATGAATAAGCCACCAGTGTGCCATTTGGTAGTCCGTGTTCCCAGGCTGCAGTCGTGTTACCGTCATCGAGGTGATACAGGGATTGACCTTCAACCACCCATGTTGAATTTGAGTGCTCAAACAAGTCACGACGTTCTGTTGTATCTTGGGAACAAATCAGAGATTCGACATTGCCCCCTGAACAAGTCTGACTACCGAGTATGCCACCGATACGAACAACAATCTCATCACCATCCACGGCGAGATCGACACCAAATGCAGAGCCATCGGCAACCAGAGAGGTGACTGTCCATGTTTCAAGTCCCCCGGTAGAGGAATGCAACCAGACGTTGCCTTCGTTCTCCTCAAGTGCAAGTGTTGTAGGTTGGTTGCCCTGACAATCATTGATACAGAACGAAGCGAGAGCATCGATAGAGTGTGATTCAAGATAATCCACATCTGGAGCATCGGGGGCTAAATCGATGTGCCGAACGCCATCCACGTGCGCAATTAACGCTGATTCATTGCTAATTAACAGGATATCTCTGATAGACTCATCATCGACATCATCAGGGGCCCAAATCCACCACTGACCATCTCCATCTTGCAACGATAGTCCGGAACCGGTCGCATACCAATCCCAACCATCGGTTTGCTCAATTGAAGATATGGAAGCAGATGCCAAACCGGATACATTGAGCCACTGCTGAGCGATATTGTACAATGGAACTTGCAATAATTCAACTGAATCGAGAGTGAATTCTGATTCGTTAACGAGTGTCGTGAGATTGTAGACCTCATTTTCACGCAGTTGCCCGATTCCAGTCGTGCGAGCTACAGCGATTAGACCCGATTCTGCATCGGATTCGATGGTGAATCCCGCATCTTCTGCGATCAAATACTCATTGACCAATGACCCGATTGCACTTCGGAGTGCATCATTACCATCACCTTTGACTGCGATACCAATGTGAGAAATAACCTCCTCCTTTTCAGTGATTTGTTGAGCCTGAGACAATGTTGTGAACAGCAATGGTTGGCGGCTATTTTGATGCCCTGTATTGATATCTGAAACAATGTATTGTACGGTGAGATTTGTTGTGCTGCGGACAAGGCCGACCTGTAAATCAATATCAATCCAGTGAATTTCAATCGTATCGCCAACAGATGCTGATACACTGTCGGCAAGTTCTTCGTTAATGACGACGTTTCCGTCGTCGATTTCGGCATAACGAATTCCAGTCTCGCCACCGATGGGCCCAAATCCGCCTGCATTCGAATAATTTTCATCAAACGCATACCACGTTGCGATGGGTTCACCCAAACCATCGAATTGGATCGATGCACTCATTCGCACCCCTGGGCGCACACCGTCAACGTCTGACCAATTGAGGAGTTCATCTGAAATATTGTTTGCGCGAGTTTGGTTCCATTCCGTCCACAATCCAGTTGCGGCGTAGCCTTCGATGTAGTAATCCGTATCACCGAGAGGTGCTAGAAATTGTTCCTCCATGGTTGCATCCAAACTATCACCAATCACCAAAGAAGAGGTCACAATTGCCGAACCGACAAGTAAACCGATGACGACAAGCGCGGTATTTCGCTTGCGACGAACCAAATTATTACGTGCCATGACGGATAAAATACGGTGTCGGCTGGAAAGCAGCCATTGCATTGTTGACCAAACAATAAGACCTGCGATTAAAGATAGGCCGAAGAGTGTGAATGTACGCCCTAAACTCCAATCGTAATCGCCCCACTGCATAGCAGTGGTGAGAGTTGCAGCAAGAATGCTGGCAACCGCCGTAATTGCTCGGCGCTCGAGCGTCCACGGGCCAGCCAGAGACATCGGAAAACCCCCTATTCCTCTTCTCCAGTACGACGATCTTCAACGATTCGGCCATCCTGCATAACCAGCACCCGAGAGCAACGATCTGCAATCTCAGAATCGTGTGTCACAAGGAGTAGCGTAACGCCTCGCTCAGCATTCAAACTCAACAATAAATCGATGACTTCATCACTCGTTTGTGAATCAAGATTTCCGGTTGCCTCATCAGCAAAAATCACAGCGGGGTCATGCACAAATGAACGGGCAATCGTGACACGCTGCTGCTGCCCACCGGACAACTCAGAGGGCAAATGCCCCTCTCGATCTGCCAATCCAACCGCATCTAGAGCAGAAAGGGCGCGTTCGCGAGCCTCACGGGGGGAACATCCGGCCATCAATAGTGGTAATTCGACATTTTCTACAGCAGTCAATACCGGTAAGAGATTGAATGACTGAAAGATGAAACCCAATTGTGATCCTCGAAGTGCCGTGAGTTCATAATCGGACATCTGTGACAATGCCTGACCGTGAATAAGAACATCTCCTGCCGAAATTTCATCTAGCCCTGAAAGGCAATTGAGTAGTGTTGTCTTTCCACAACCACTGGGACCCATGACTGCAACCATTTCGCCGGGCTTCAGTGATACGCTAACCTTACGAAGAGCTTCAACCCTGTTTGTGCCGGTTTCGTATACCTTCCACAATTCACGTGCTTCGAGTACAGTCGTCATGACTTACTGTGGGTGGAGCAGGGATATAACACTCCGTCTGTAGCAGACCGCAGATGAATCCCCACACAGTCCTCTTTTTCGGTCCACTGCGCGATGAATTTGAAACAAAGTCGATGGAAATTGAAATGCCAGAAAACTGCTCAGTAGATGATGTGCTCAACCACCTAGG
>JAPKEY010000129.1 GCA_028821815.1 Candidatus Poseidoniales archaeon
CAACAGTTCAAATCTGGTCGGTCCCACTTTACTGCTCTTCAACCCACTCGGCATCATCACCAAGTGCAGTTTTGCCCTGTTCATCAAGGGTTGTTGCAACCTTTTCTGTGGTCCATACTGTGTTTTCTTTCCATGTATCCAAATTGGGATTGATGGAAGACAATGCCTGCGTGAGGTTCAACTCAATGGTGTCATCAGCAGCGGCTTCCGCCTCGGCTGCACCACGAACGGCTTCAATTCGTCCAAAGTGAGCATCCCATGCTTCGATAGCCTTCTGCATGGCGAAAATGACGAATGAATGTTTATTGGATGCGCGATCACCTCCACCAAATTCACCACGGCGAACAAGGTAAGATTCGTCGACACAAACTCCGACGTAAACCGAGCCAACTGGTTTCCCAATGTCTCCACCAGTGGGTCCAGCGACACCGGTAATCGAAATGCTCAACCCACTACCTGATGATAACTGAGCACCTTGCGCCATCCCAAGGGCGACTTCGTGGCTGACTGCACCACGTTTTTCCAATTTGGTTGGATTAACACCCAATTGAGATATTTTTGATTCGTTGGAATATGTAACCCAACCTTGTGTGAACCAAGTTGAAGCACCAGATATATCGGTGAAACTACTTGCAAGTAAGCCGCCTGTGCATGACTCTGCCACAGACAGGCTCCACCCTTCCTTCTTCAGGCGGCGGACGAGCCGTGCCGCGAGCATGGAGGCTTCTTCACTCACAAACAAGCGGCCTAAGCGGCTGTTCTTAGGCATGTCGACGGTGTTCCTGGGGTCAAATACACCCCTCTGGGGCGCAGTAATGCCTTTGAACGGTCGCGTCGGGGTGGGGGCCTGTGAGCGATACTGAATGGGGTGAAATCTACCGAAAGGTGATGGCTGCAGGTCTAATTCCTGCACGTTCGGTGCGAGACCGCCTGCTAGCCTTGCCCTCAATTGAACCCTTGTTGCAAACTGCTGAATCAACGGGGAGTAAAGGTATGCTGGATGAAGCCATGCTAGACTCTTTACTTACCCAAACAAAAACACCTGTAGTTGCACGGACAATCGCCCCAATCACTCTACCTGATCCAGTGGCGCCACCAAGAATACATGACCTTGACCACTACAAATTGGCAGATTTCCCTATGAATGCCAAAGATGTCGATGCTGAGATTACGGTACATTTCGACATTACAGGTAAGAGTGTTACCGAATGGAAAAAAGAAGATATTCAATCTTTTTTTAATGACAGGCTCAAGCAAATTCGACGTTTAATTCTTGATCGGAATTTACCTAATCGTCCCATCGCTGTCAATGAAGCGGTTCGTCAGAAAAAACAACTCACAGGTCGCGACAATAACTTCACCGTAATTGGCCTTGTCAAAGAATCGAATACCACGAAAAAAGGGCATTTGCGTTTTTCACTCGAAGACGCAACTGGAGAGGTTCTCTGTATGCTTATGCAACGAGATGAGGATGGGCCAAACCAAGATATCGTCCATGCTGGATTGATGAATGATGATGTGATTGGAGTTAGTGGTACCTTCAATCAAACGGGGGATATCGTATTTGTCGATGATATTCATTTCCCCTCTCTGACAAAGCACGAACGACGTACTGCAGGAGCAGATCAAGCGATTAGTGCTGCATTTATCTCTGATTTACATCTAGGAAGTAAAACCTTCCTTGAACCACAATGGCAAAAAATGATCAAATGGTTCCATGATGACCCATTGGCTCAAACGGTACGCTACCTAGTCATCAGTGGAGATGGTGTAGATGGTGTTGGAATCTATCCTGGTCAAGATAAGCATCTAAACATCCCTGATTTATTCAACCAATATTCTCGCTTGGGGGCCATGTTGCAAGAGCTACCAGATTGGGTAGAAGTGCTGCTCTTGCCCGGAAACCATGATGCAGTACGTCCAGCAGAACCTCAGCCAGCAATCGATCATGAATTGCAAACCGACTACAATAACACAATGTTTGTTGGAAATCCATGCGATTTCAGCCTTAATGGTGTTCGTGTTCTTTCCTACCACGGCGTATCCATCATGGATTTCGTCTCTTCATTGCGTACAGTCACCTTTGAAACACCTGAAGCAGCCATGCGGGCAATGATTGATCGGCGACATCTCGCACCTTCATGGGGGGGAAAAACACCGCTTTCCCCTGAGCCGGAAGACCGATTGGTGATTCAAGAAATACCTGATATTTTCGTTACCGGGCACGTTCACGGCCACCATATGGGGACTTACAAGGGTGTCAACTTGGTGCATAGTAGCACTTGGCAAGACCAAACCGACTATCAGCGAATGCTCGGATTTCAACCCAAGCCTTGTATCCTGACCGTGGTTAATCTACACACACATGCAATGGCTGCTATTCCATTCGTTTAATCTTCGAAAAGATCATCTTCAATGGGCATCGAGTAGTCCAACTCATGCTTGCGAGTTCGGATGAATGCAATGAGAATCATCAGGACAATGGCCAGAAGAGCAACCTGTACCACTGGGTCCCCAAGTAGGTCGCCAATATTCACTTTGTTATCAGAATCATCCTCAGGCTCACTCGGATCAGACCCAGGATCAGACAGTGGCGATGCTGCATCCTCTTCCTCGATGACGAATTCTACACTGGAGGTATTCATGTTGCCAGAAGCATCCGAAATGGTAACAGTCAGCGTGTAAGTCTCTAGCGCAGTGAGGTCAGGATAAGGGAAAATCGTCATGTCGTGGTTCTTGCGCAGGGCGACGGCATCGCCAGCGAAGGATTGGCCGGATACCTCGATGGACTCTGTGGACCCCTCGCTTGTGTACCAAGTGACCCGTAGCGAGCCACCCTCAATGACCTCAACGGCGAGATTCAGCAGGTCTGGCGGGGTGGTGTCAATCTCGTTGGAGGTGTTGAACGAAATGGCGACAGATGGGGCATCGCTTACGGTGATGGAACATGAATAGGCTATACCTGCATCCAGTCCTGTGACCTGCAGAGCCTGAGAGTAGAACATCATGGGTGTCGTGAAACTGTTGTTACTACAATTCACAACCCCAATGGCTGATTTGGTCGTAGACCAAGAGATGATTGCCGAGGATGTGGTGATGCTGGATACACTGACACCAAACACCTGCTGTGCGACCTCGGGGAGTTCAATACCAGTCAGAACAGCATAGGTCTGTGTCTCAACATCATACGAGCCGAGTATTGCAGTTTGGCTGGTTGTGTTGTCGAGTACTATATCGATGATATTCGGATCGTAATTCCGCCCATCAGCAGTGCTAGGGTCAGCACCACCACCCAATCTCCAAGTCTTTGCATCAGTATCCACATCACGCCACTTTCCTGTACCAAATCCATCCTGTGAACCAGCGACTACGATGAATCTGTATTCGGGAATATTGGCGCCAATAACACTCTTGGCCACTGTGATGGTGATTGTCTTGGAATCCTTGTCAGCAGAGACTTCGATTCCTTTAGCACTGGTTTCGCCGGTACTAGCGCTGACTGATTTCACCGCACCTGGTTCACCTGTCACAGAGACTGCCACTTCCCATGCCCAATCGTTGTGCGTTACGGCATAGGCGCCGTCCAACAGTTCTGTTTCACCATAGGTGGTATCACCTTGATCCACATAGATTTGCACAATCTGGTGACTGAATCCGTTGGCTAGTCCCCAATAATCTGTCATCTCTGCAAATGAAATTTCAAATCGAGCATTCCATTCACTCTGGCTGACTTTGAGGTGAGTAATATCGAACAGACCAGAGCCTGGTGCGAAATCACCAGCCAATGGATAGGTGTAATCACCATCTCCAGTTTCATCACCAATCGCATCATCGATATCGAGTAGAGTGACCCATTCTTCCAAATCCGGCATCACCATCTCCGCAGGTGCTGGTGGGGCGATTTCGACATCGGTTCCATCCCCATATGCAAAGGAATTCTGCCAACTGGTGACAACCTTGACACGGGTTGAATATCGAGGGGCAAGGCCAATATCAGACCATGGTATCTGGAACTCAAATACCTCATCGGCAGCACATCCACCAAGGATGGATTGCCCCGCTAAATTCCAACGCTCTGAATCACCAATTTTACCCTTGGCTTCGAAAATATCGTACTTTGCTCGGCCATCTTCCCACAACTCACCAAAGTTAAATGAAATCATGTTCTTGGCAGGGAAACCCAAAACTGTATTGCCGTAATATGTTCTGAAATTAGTCTCGACCTCATTGAAATTGATTGCATTAGGCTGCATGAAATAGATTGAGACATCTGGCATAGCACCCATATCCATTGATTCCCAATCCTCTGGAGTACTACCGAGGTCCACACGAACGTATACATTTGAGGCATCATAACCGAGATGGAATGATTCGATATCTAACAACTCGTCATCGTCACCCGCATCATATTTTGCAGCCCCATCCCATTCCCCAGGTAGGGCAATGCCGTCAATCATTGGTTCAATGATACCACTGTAAGGAATTTCTGGCAAGGCGGGATTGGTCCATAAATCAAGTAAATAGGGCG
>JAPKEY010000130.1 GCA_028821815.1 Candidatus Poseidoniales archaeon
TTTGCCTCGGTATAGCGTTACTCTTTTTGATTGTTTGATTGGATTTTAGTCAATCAAAGTACGCCTTGTGCTGTCATCGCTTCCGCGATCTTTAGGAAGCCTGCAATGTTTGCACCCATGACATAATTCCCTGGTTGTCCAAACCGTGCTGCAGTCTCGAAAGCATTCTGATGAATCTTGATCATGATGCTCTCCAATTCCCCATCGACACGTTCACGTGTCCAACTCATGCGGAGACTGTTTTGACTCATCTCTAGACCAGAGGTGGAAACACCACCAGCATTGCTAGCCTTCCCAGGAGCGAATAGTAGTCCATTGGATTGGAATATTTCGACTGCTTCAGGTGTGCAAGGCATGTTGGCACCTTCTGCAACAGCAGTACAACCGCCGTCAACAAGTGCCTGAGCCTCTTGTGCATTGATTTCATTTTGAGTCGCACATGGAAGTGCAACATCGACTGGAACTGCCCAAAGACCGTTGATTGAAGGTTCTGGCTGAGACTGTGTGTAATTCACACCATCAAATTGGTCTGCATATTCACTGATTCGTCCGCGGCGATTATTCTTCAAATCCATAATCCAAGCCAATTTTTCTCGGTCGATACCTGCTGGGTCGTGAATCCAACCACTAGAATCACTCATTGTAACCGGTTTTCCACCAAGATCGAGTACCTTCTCACAGGCAAACTGCGCAACGTTTCCTGAACCACTGATTGCAACAGTAGCTCCTTCAAACGACATGTCCTTTGTAGCAAGCATTTCACGTGCAAAGTAAACAAGACCGTAGCCTGTCGCTTGAGGACGAATGAGTGAACCACCATAGGAGCGACCCTTACCCGTTAGTACACCACCTTCGAAGTCATTGCGAAGACGTTTGTACATGCCGAACAAGTAGCCAATCTCGCGACCACCAACACCAATGTCACCAGCAGGAACATCGAGGTTGTGGCCGATGTGTCTCCACAATTCCAACATGAATGCCTGGCAGAAGCGCATGACTTCACCATCTGATTTCCCCTTTGGGTCAAAATCAGAACCGCCTTTGGCACCACCCAGAGGTAGGGTTGTCAAGCTGTTCTTGAAAATCTGCTCAAAAGCGAGGAACTTGAGGATGCTTTCGTTTACACTAGGGTGGAATCGAAGGCCACCCTTGTATGGCCCAATGGCCCCATTGTACTGGATGCGGAATCCGCGGTTAACCCGCTGATTACCCGAATCATCCACCCAAGTCACACGGAATTGAATGATTCGCTCAGGTTCACACAAACGTTCAACGATTGGGATATACTCAGGATGAGCTTCGATTGCCGGCCCAAGGGTTTCAAGAACCTCTAGGCACGCCTGATGGAATTCAGGTTGGTTCGGATCTCTAGCGACGACCTTGTCGAAAATTATCTTCATATCAGGGTTCATTTCATTTCACCTGGAGGAATCCGAGGGGGTTCTGACCACCACTTCGGTAGGTCTCGCGACCCTAGACTCCCTTTTCAAAGGTCCGTACCATAACCCACTGGGGGATGCGGTTCCCCCAGTAAAAACAGGGCGCAGTGTCTCGTTTTTGGAACAAGGCGATGTAATCTTAACACCAACTACTACAATGAAACCCAATTTCCATCATCATCATAGTAGCCACCCCATTGCTTGGCCTCAGCATACCAGGCTTGCTGTTCAGCGGTCCACTGTGACTGATCCTCACCCCATGAGTTTACTTTCCCATGCTCTTCAATCATTGCTAAATCTGAATCTGAACCTGATTTCATAGTATTACTCGGGTGTGTACCTGCACCCGCGATATCGTCCTCAAGTGCAAACCTTCGCGATTCAAGCCGATCTTTGAGTAACAAACCTTGCCCTGCACCGAGGCGATTGGATTCCAATATGGAGTCTAATTCCTTTTCAACCGCAGCCAATCCAGCGAATCCTTCTGCTTCCTCAACCATCAACAGCATTCCATCATATTCGCGGCGTTTCCCTTTTCCTGCAGCAAACAAGGTCCATGCCATAATGAGTGTGAGCAGCAAGCCGCTGGCTAGAACTGCAATTACACCTTGGATGACGGGGTCATCTACGGTAGATTTCTCGACAATCTCTTCGTGGTCTGCTACAAAGTCGCCATCAGCATCAGATGGAGTTGAGAGTGCATCAAGCGGATCTGAAGGAGGCTCTGCACTCAATTCGGTCATATCCAGATATCCGTCACCATCTGTATCTGCGTCCTTCATGTCTGGCCAGCCATCCCCATCCATATCTGGACATCCAAGATAGAATCGTGTACTGGTGCCATATTCATCTGGGCAGTCATCCGACAATTCAGCATCTCCACGCTGGTCAGCATACCCATCTAAATCAGAATCTGACCACAAGTTTGGATTTGTATTCCACAAATCGATTTGGTCTGCCCAGCCGTCACCATCTCCATCGGCGCAACCGAACACACCGTCTTGGTTGGAGGTTCCAGCCCAATTCAAGCAATCATCAGCCTGATTGCCACCGGGCTCATCACCAAAACCATCGTCATCCTCATCGGACCATTGCGTTGGATCGAGATGGAAAGGGTCATTCTCATCCGAGGTGCCATCGCTATCAGCATCTGGACAGCCATTTCGATCTACTGTTGAAGTGCCCCAATCTTCTGGACAGTCATCTACTTGACCAGTAATTCCACCATCGACCCACCCATCACCATCACTATCTGGGCAACCATTGTCTAATGCACTCGATAGTGATGGACATTCATCATTGTCATTGGACCAACCATCACCATCATTGTCTGGACAGCCAAAGCGATCTCGAGTCGAGGTCCCTGGTCGATCAGTGCAGGCATCCCATTCTGTGCCAGCTGCATTGTCGCCGTATCCGTCGCCATCTGCATCTTCCCACTGTGTAGGGTTATCGTCTACGTCATCGCCCACATCAGACCAACCATCGCCGTCACTGTCGACACAACCAATCAAATCGCGAACCGATGTTCCAGATTCGTATACACAATCATCGTAAGGGCCCCAAGGGCCTCCGGCACTCAAATCTTCAAACCCATCACCATCAAAATCAAGAGGTGTTGGATCGGAGACGGTGGCGTTCTCAATCCACATTCCAGGCCAGTGTTCTGCCCGGGTATCATTCCAAGTTGAGTCACCCCAATTGTCACCCAAACCATCATTGTCAGAATCTGCCCACTGTGTTGGATTGTTCATGAAATAGTCATTCAAATCGGATTGCCCATCAGAATCCAAATCCCGACAACCAAGCCTGTCACGCCACGAGTCACCCCATTCATTCGGACAGTTATCGGGCGCGATTCCATTGGAGTTTTCCCCAAACCCGTCACTATCACTATCGACCCACTGAGTCGGTTCGAGAGGGAGGTCGTCTCCCTCATCAGACCAACCGTCGCCATCTGCATCGGGACAACCATATCTGTCGAGAGTGGATGTGGCATACACAGTAGGGCAACTATCACCTTCCCAACCGTTCAGATTGTCTCCGTATCCGTCGCCATCAGTATCCACCCATTGAGTGGGTTCCCATGGGAAATCGTCAACTTGGTCACCGACTCCATCGCCATCTTGGTCTGCACCGTACATCAGGATGAAGCCATCTGCCCCTGCAACTGCACTGTATGAAATCTGGCCTGATCCATCAGAAGATGCACCATTGAAATATCCACCAAAGGCATACATTCCATTGCGCATACCCACAGAGTAACCGTATTCTGAACTTGAACCGCCGAACTTCTTCATCCAATCCCAGCCACCTGTCGAGGGGATGTGTGCCATGAAGGCATCATAGGAACCTGTGGAGGATAACTGGGTGTTTCCAAACCATGCTGTACCGTAGAACATCCCAGATACAGTGATGTTTCCTGTAGACTTGTCCATATCGATATCGTAGCAGTAATCAGTGCTTGAACTACCAGCACTCTGTGCCCATTGATAGGATCCATTGGTATCCCATTTTGCCACAAAGCAATCCCAGTTGGCGGATTGCTGGTAGGCATACATTCGATGGTTATTGTTGCTGTTGAAATCCATCAAGTACTGGAAGCGGCCACTGACAGCAACATTACCTGAATCATCAATTGCCACCCCTGAGCCATAGGAACTGTATGAGGATTGTAAATACCCAGCCATCTTGGCCCATGTCAATTGACCAGCATTGGTGAATTTCGCCACCCAAACGCGATAGTAACTGCTTGACGAATAACTAGGAACCAATTCAGATCCACCGGCGTCAGCGAAATTGATTCGATAACTGAACTCACCCGTCACTGCGATATCGCCATTGGCATTGACATCGACATCTCGGCCTCGCTGATAGTACGAGCCATAGAATCGCTTGGCCCAAACGAAGTTCCCGGTGTTGTCCAATTTCGCCAAAAAGGCCTCATCATAACTGTAGGCACTCAGAGTGATTGACCCGAAATATCCCGTGTTGTAGTAGTAACCGGTCAAGTAGGCATTGCCAGAATTATCCATCGCAACACCGTAACCG
>JAPKEY010000131.1 GCA_028821815.1 Candidatus Poseidoniales archaeon
CCCGAGGGTTGCGAATAAATCGTCTTCATCTTCTGCCTCTTCATGATGTTCAATATCAGCTGGTGCTGATTCAGTAGGTGTGTCATCATCATCATCATCATCCATGAATGCCTCAAGGCCGTCACTTGCATTGCCCGTTACGGGGGGCGATTCGACACCCAATTCTGCGAATAGATCAACCTCGCCATCTTCTGATTCTGAGCCGTTTTCGGGTTCGGGGGCTGTCATCAAATCACTCCGTCCCTCGGAGGAGGGGTGGCATTCCCTCAAATGCGTTACCTGTTGGCGGTCGAGTTCGAACACCATAGGTGTCACTTTGATTAAATTAGGTGCCTTGGCGAGTAAAATGTGTCTTCCCGATACCTCTAACCACCTTCCTGATGTGTGTAATTTACTCGGTTGATGTGCATATATTCACGTGTTCAGATAGATATCTTCAAAGACCCTCCAAATCGGAGGTGAACTCCCTGTGCGACGGGACACTGGTATCACCGGCCCACTGACAATACTTTACTTTACAATCCACACCCCCAAACTGAGATGATGAATTATGGCACAATCCAAGGTGAAGGAAGGTGCCATCTCAGAGGCTGGCGAAAACGGTATGGTTATCGAACGGCGGTTCACACAAATCGACAAAGATCCATTCGACCAGTTTGAATGGTTAACTTCAGATTTCGTCATCAACAACCCAGACGGTACTGTGGCCTTTGAAATCAAGGATGTCTCTTTGCCCTCTGGATTCGAAGGTGTACCTGGGAAAGTTTGTGCGCAGAAATACATGAGAAAGGCGGGGGTGCCTGCTGCCCTTCGTAAGGTTCCCGAAGAAGGTGTGCCAACATGGTTGCAACGCTCTGCTCCGGATGAAGAAATATTGCAGAAAATGGATGCTGGTGATCGCTATGGAACTGAATCAGATGGTCGCCAACTTTTCAGGCGCCTTGCAGGAACCTGGACATATTGGGGATGGAAGCATGGTTACTTTGCCAGCGAAGGGGATGCGCGTGCTTACTACGATGAGATGTGTTATCTCATCTCCAGTCAACGATCTGCCCCCAATAGCCCACAATGGTTCAACACCGGTCTTCACTGGGCCTATGGAATCGAAGGGCCTGCTCAAGGTCATTGGTATGTTGACCCGGTGACTAAAGAGGATTTGCGTTCAGTAAATGCATACGAACATCCACAGCCGCACGCGTGTTTCATCCAAAGTGTCAGTGATAGTTTAGTTGGAGATACAAGTTCAATCATGGGTCTATGGAATCGTGAGGCGCTTCTGTTCAAGTTTGGATCTGGAACGGGTTCAAACTTCTCTAACATTCGCGGTGCTGGTGAGCCCCTTTCTGGTGGAGGGACGTCCAGTGGATTGCTCTCTTTCCTGAAGATTGGTGACCGTGCCGCGGGCGCAATCAAGAGTGGAGGGACAACACGCCGTGCAGCCAAGATGGTTACATTGGATTTAGACCACCCCGACATCGAGGAGTACATCGGATGGAAATTGTCCGAAGAGGAAAAGGTCAGCGCCCTTGTTGCGGGCACTGCTGCACTTCAGAAGCATTGCAATGCTGTGCTAGAAGCATGTTGGGATGGTGATGACCTCGCAATCGAACCCAATGAAAATGATGATTTGAAAGGCGCTATGGTCAAGGCGATTCAAGCAAGTGTCCCTCAACCACACATCCAGCGAATGCTTGATTTGGCGAAACAGGGTTGGAAGAGTGTTGAATTCGAATCGATGGATACCGATTGGCAAGGTCAAGCCTATGCCACAGTTTCTGGTCAAAACTCAAACAACTCCGTCCGTGTCCCTGAATCATTTATGCAAGCCGTTGAAAATGGTGGTGAATGGGATTTGTTCTTCCGTACTGAAAGGGACAAGGCGGCCGAAGAAGGCCGAGACCCTGTTCCACACCGAACACTAGATGCCAACCAATTGTGGAATGATATCGCCTATACTGCATGGGCTTGCGCTGATCCGGGTATTCAATTTGACACCACGATTAACGAGTGGCACACTTGTCCAGAAGGTGGGCGGATAAACGGATCTAACCCTTGTAGTGAATACATGTTCCTCGACGATACAGCATGCAATCTAGCCAGTATCAATTTGCTCCATTACTATAACATGGATACGCAGAAGTTCGATATCGAAGGATTTCGACACTCTTGCCGACTTTGGACGACGACATTGGAAATCAGTGTACTGATGGCACAATTCCCCAGCCAAGCCATTGCCCGTAAATCGTATGATTATCGTACACTCGGCCTTGGATTCTGCAACATTGGTTCAATGCTCATGCACATGGGTATTCCTTACAATGACTCGCGAGGTTATGCAATCTGCGGTGCGATTTCAGCCATCATGACTGGTGAGGCTTACGCAACAAGTGCAGATTTGGCCAGCTTCCTCGGTCCATTTCCTGAATATGATGCAAATTCTGAACATATGTTGCGCGTGATGCGGAACCATCGCAAAGCGGCGTACAATGACCCGGCCGAAGGGTATGAGGGTGTCTCTATTGCTCCAATGGGTATCGATTCAAAGAAGTGCCCAAAGGATTTGCTTGAGGCTGCACGTGGTGTGTGGGATCAGGCACTCGCAATGGGTATGGAACATGGCTATCGGAATGCGCAAACCACCGTCATTGCACCAACGGGAACCATCGGACTGGTGATGGCTGCCGATACAACGGGTGTTGAACCGCAATTCAGCCTTGTGCAATACAAAACGCTGGCAGGTGGGGGTTCACTGCGAATCATCAATCGTGGTGTACCTAGTGCACTCAAGCGACTTGGCTACAATGACGGAGAAGTGCAAGAGATTGTCGACCACGTTATGGGGACCGGTACTCTTGAGCGATGTGAAAGTGTATCCATGCAAAGTTTGCTAGAGATGGGCTTCGCTGATACTGAATTTTCAAAGATTGAAGCCGCTGTTGAAAATGTATTCGATATTCGTTCATTATTCGCCCCCCATGTTTTAGGTCATGAATTTTGCACGGGTACTCTGAAGGTTCCGAGTGAAGATTGTGACAATCCTTTCTTTGACACCCTCGGATTCCTTGGATTTTCACCTTCTGAAATTGAAAGCGCGCACAACAATATCTACGGTCACCTATCGATTGAGGACGCCCCGCACCTCAAGGAAGAGCATTTGGCAGTCTTTGATTGTGCAACACCTGGTGGGAAAAATGGGACGCGTTGTATCGATTGGGATGCTCATGTTCTAATGATGGCTGCAGCACAGCCATTCATTTCCGGTGCCATTTCAAAAACTATCAATATGCCAAGCGATGCATCAATTGAGGATGTTCGGGCAGCGTACGATCTTTCTTACTCAACGATGAACAAAGCCTGTGCTGTGTATCGGGATGGGAGTAAACTATCCCAGCCGCTGATGAACAGCCTGGTCGACATGTCGGGTGTTGAGGAAGAAGTCGAAGAAGAATTTGTCACGGTCAAGAAGGCGGTTAAGCAAGTGGCCGAAGTCTTACCTCTACCTCAAGAGCAGGCCGCTCCAATCGCCGAGGCCTTTGTTCACAATTATATTGCAACGCGCCAACCGCTGCCTGATGTTCGTGATTCAAGGACGATGAAGGCAAGTGTGGGTGGACATACCGTCTATCTGGCATCGAGTAAGTATGATGATGGTCGGCTTGGAGAAATTATGATTACAACTTCCAAAGAAGGTGCCGCATGGCGAGCGATATTGAACCAATTCGCTATTGCAGTCTCGATCGGCTTGCAATACGGTGTTCCATTGGATGCATTTGTCAAGTCATTTACTTTCCAGAAGTTCGAACCGAGTGGTATGGTCCAAGGTGGTTCAAATCGGGTCAAGATGGCGACCAGTTTGGTGGACTACATCTTCCGTGAACTTGCCATTGATTATCTTGGTCGAAATGACCTAGCGCACATCAGTGAGGAAGATTTGGAAACTACCTCAATTAGTCGACCAGAAATTACTGGAGATGGAGTGGCCAGGAACCAGGGTGAAAGTCGTAATGTTCAGATGACGCTAGATGTGGATCCAGAATTTGCCATGCGCCAACAGGCCCGTGAAGCTGGATTTACCGGTGACATCTGTACAGATTGCGGTGGTAGTCAGATGGTACGAAACGGTACCTGTCTCAAGTGCAACAGTTGTGGTGCAACCACTGGCTGTTCCTGATTCATCTAACTGCTTCTTGCCATCGAACGTAATCCAGGATTGCTTGCTTGATATCCAAGGGCGGAGCATCTTCGGGCATCTCTCTCTGCGCTTCGATTCCCAACCGGATGGCTTCTACAAACTCTTCTTCTGGTTCCCGTTCAATAATCGCTTCAATGAATACTTCGAGCGGGATACCCTTGCCTCTGCGCACTGCTTCAGATACGCGTTCCTCTTCCTCATCGTCGTTTGGTGTTCGTACTGTTACCATCTAAGCAACCCCCTGTTC
>JAPKEY010000132.1 GCA_028821815.1 Candidatus Poseidoniales archaeon
ACACTCACATCTGTGTGAGTCCTCTGGTGTCCAGAAACGTCGATTCTGGTTTCTCTGACCACCCCGTCACCCCCGCAGGGCGGGACGGTCTCCACCTCTTCCCCATGTAGTCAAGGCTACGTGGGTGCACTTTTTAGCATCCCGGCCACCGACCCCTCATATATGAAGGGTTCGGGGGATGACAGGTGAAGAAAGTGAGGGACTGCGTACTGATATGAGGGTGATTAAGGGCTATTTTGGGCATTACGTGAATATTGTCGCTTAAATCGTGGGTCGGAGTCGCCGTAAATTACGCAAGATAACCGCCTCCGTGGGGGCGATTTCACGGGCTCGCATCAAAAGATTTGACGCTGCATCAAACTCGCTCATTGCAATGAGTGAAACTGCTTTTCCGTTCAACGGTGCTGCATCTTCTGGTGAAAGTGAAATTGCCGCATCCCAAATACGATTTGCAACACCATGACGCCCACAGGTTGCCAAACATGTTGCCAAATTATAGAGAATTGTTGAATTCTGCTTGTCTTGCTGAGCTGCTTGCCGAAGGGCCAAGACTGCAGCCTCAAAATGTGGTTCTTCGGCCGGAGTTGCGGTCGGGGATACTTCGTGAACTTGTATGGCCAATTGGAGTAAAGCAAGGCCGAAATCATTGAGCGGTGCCGAGTTCCCAGGTAAGGCATTACAAAGTACCCTAAATCCATCCGCTGCATCCTTCCAGCGCCCCTCTCCAAGTGCTTCGAACGCAGCGATTGAATGGCCTGCAATGTTGGCATCCCCGCCATCATTAATTGGAAGTGCCCTGGCTGGTAAAAGTTCGGGTTCACCTTCCGAAAGCATCTCTGGATCGAAGCGGATAGTTTGTTCAGCCGGATCGACAAGTTCATCGAAATTGACGATGATTTCAGAGACCTGAAGGTCATCACCAAAATCATGGATGACAACATCCTCTTCTACGGCATATACATGCTCGGCATCAAAGGCTTGAGCATTGATCTGATAGGCATTTTCAACGAGGATTGGGGAATCGGAAAGTTGTTCCTCGCCTGTGGATACTAAACGTGCTTTGAGAATCATAAGCGGAGCCGCATTGTCCGTTTCAGATGTGCTTGGTGTGGCTTCAAGAACAGGGGGTGATTCAAGTTCAGGTAGGGCCCAAGGGTCATCGGATGGGGGGGTGTCTATAGTGGGCTCTTCGACAACCAATTCAACAACAGCAGGTGGACTGGGTAAATCCTGTTCACTTTCGATTATGATGCCCGCCGGTGCACCAACACCGAAAGGCAGAGTCGAAGCTGTTGCCCCCTTCCCCCCGACTTGAAATGGAAGTGATGTGGAAGATACTGAAGAAGAAGGTTGAGTGATACTGAGATCCAGGCCTTCGATGCCTTCTTTCGCATCATCTAACGCTGATTCACCAGGGAGTGGCCCGGTTGGCCGGTTGGTGCGGCCATCTTCGATATTTTCAGATGCAATGTGGGAAACGCGACTGCCACATGAGGGGCATTCTTTGGCCCCTCCAAAGAGCAAACCGCAAGCATCGCACTCCTGCATGGACCGCTTGGAGACGTGGACCGTTTTGATGCTGCCGCCGAGCAGTGCAGACAATTGACCTTAGGCGCTGTATAATGTCCCGTGGAAAATTATCATGAAAATAGTTGCAACAACACAGGTAATCAGCATCACAGGGAAACCAACACGCATCCATTCCTTGGTGGTGATAGGATTGGGCCCACGCTCACTAATTGAGACGGTCATAACATTGGCACTGGACCCAATTGGAGTTGCATTTCCACCAAAGCCAGCACCCATGGCCAGAGCCCAGAATAATGGTGCAAGATCGATTGGGTTGCCTTCTTCTGCCGATTTCGCGCCAACAAAGACAATCACCGGAATCATAGCTGCAGTGAACGGAATATTATCGACAATCGCACTGGATATAGCAGACACCCAAATGATCGCTACTGCAAGCATCACTGGATCGCTACCGAATGTACCAAAAATCCATTCTGCAAGCATTTGAAGATACCCCACATTGCCCATTGCACCGACCAGCATGAAAAGGCCGGCGAAGAACAGAAGTGCATGCCATTCCACCTTTTCACTGACTGAGTGCATAAGCCCATGCCGCATTTCATGATCCTCAGGGCGGGCGGCAATTAGGGCCACTCCAGCACCTCCAAGGGCCAAAGCATGAATCTCGACATCAAGGTGTAAAAATTCAGTTAGTGAGAACATAACAACAGTTGCACCTAGAATACAAAGTGTTGTCTTCATCAGCATAGGGTGTTCAATACAATCCCATTCATCTTCTTCCAAAATAGCTTCAACATGGGCTGGTTTGGATTCACGCCATTCGCGATAATAGTAGCGAAGGTAGGCCAATGTAGCAACCCAGGCAAAGAATGTGAGAATTCCCAATCGAAGCAAAAAACCATTGAATCCAAACAATTCACCAATTTCCGTACCCTTTGTAGCACTTGCAATCATGACATTTGGAGGGTCGCCAACCATTGATGCTACTCCACCCGTATCAGAAAGAATCGCTTCAGCAAGAAGTGGAGGGATTGGGTTAATCTCCAATGATGGCTGTAACATTGTCAATCACTAACGAGATTAATGTTGTAAATGTCCCCAAATAAACAACCAGTTTCCAAGGGTCGCCGCCAGACATTTTTGCAGCCTTGATAGATACATATTCGAAGAACCCTGAGATTTCAAGTAACGCGGCGAAAATCATCATTCCCAATAGTAGACCGATGACATCAAAGTGTATCCAACTCAACATGAGTGATTCTAAAGAATGGTGACAAATTTCACCATACGTTGCGGCGGAATCAAACCCAAGGTGGTGGAAAATGGAGGACGCATATTGCCCATCAGGGCCAAGGGCCACCGTTTCACACAGTTCAAAGACGCCCATTGACAGGCCAAGGAAGAGCATGCAAACAACGCCAAACCATGCAGCAATGGTGCGATGAATTTTTTCTGAGAGAATCAATGCAAAGGCAGCAACGAATACGAGAAAAACCCAAAAGCGAGGCTCCATATCACGCCGACATGAAATTAGTTCTTGAACATGCCTTCTAATCGAAGTTGAAAACACACCCACTTTGGACTATTCGTCTTCCGATTTTTCAAAGGATGTGCCTACGATGGATTCGGTTGATTCGGGAATCAATGCTTCGGACACTTCGACGTCCGCCAATGGCTCGACTGGTTCCTCAGTACGAGACGCATCCTGAATCTCTTCTTGTTTGAATTCACTTTGGCCGAGTGCTTTGTCCAGTCCGTGTAAAACTTCACTTGCAACAAGCGTAGAAATTGTACCTCGGCGTTCTGCGTCAATAAGCGCCTCAATTTGTGCTGTAATCAAATCCTTTCTCGCATGCTCGACACGTGTAGCATGAACGATACTTGCTTCAGATAATTCCTGAATCTTTAACTCGCTCTCGCGCACACGCGCGCGATAAGGCTCAGCAAGCGTCGATTGGTCATCGTCACTAATCAGCCCCTGTGTATTGAGAACACTCAGTCTACGCAAGGCAGCCCGACTTCCGATTACTTCTGCAAGCGCGACCTCGTAGCGTACCTCTGCCTCGGCAGGAGCGCCACTGATCCCGAGGCGTTGCATCATGGGGCGCATTGTAAGACCCTGGGCCACCAAAGAAAACAAGACTACGCTAAAACCGATGATGAGCATGTCATCATAGACTGCAATTGGACCACCGATTACAGTCTCACCCATGTATTCAAATTCAGGTGGGTGGTTGACAACGTGGGAAATTAACAACAGTAAAGCGATAGGAATACTGCCACGTAATCCTCCCCACCACATTGCAACTTGCCAACGACTAGATACGGGATTTGGGTTTCCTATATTGGCGATTGTAGTCAATGGGAACACGACCAAACGTGCGACTAATGCAGCACCGATACCCACCAAAGAAAGGTGGAATACATGTGCATCCCAAGCAAATACGGATTGTAATTCATACCCAATTAGGAGGAATAAAACACTGTTTACGAGGAATGCGAGCACCTCCCAAAAATGATGCATTCCAATTCGAGCTGTAGGGGTCATACCTTCTTTGACACCATGGTTTCCTACCAACAAACCTGCGACTACAACACTGATTACACCGCTACCGTGCAATATTTCCGCAAGGAGAAATGCTCCAAAGGCAAGTGCCAAAGTGATAGCGATTTCGACAAGATGGTCTTCAGATTGATGTAATAACCAGTTGGCGAGCAAACCGCAAAGTAATCCCGCGATCGCTCCAACGAATACTACCACAAGGAATTCACCTAGACCCGCTGTGAATATCGACATCAAAGAAACATCTACACCATATAAAACGGCAATTGTTGTTGCAAAAATGATATTGAAAACTACAATTGCAGTTCCGTCATTAAACAAG
>JAPKEY010000011.1 GCA_028821815.1 Candidatus Poseidoniales archaeon
TTGTGAACTGCAGTTCCGATCGCACTTGCCATACCGGCCTTGCGAGGTAAACGCTGTCTTGAAAGCCAGAACTTGCGAGGGCAAGAAGCGAAATTGTTCCAAGAAGATGGAGAGAGTTGATGCCCTCGTTTATCGTATGACCATTGTTTCATCGGCATGATTTCGCACCCCCTAACGGCTCCGCGATACTGCTCTGCTCAGCCCAAGCATTAACACCACCGATGACCGGGCGTGGTTCATGGGAGAGTTACCACGAGTCAAAGTCGCTGATGGAGCGGTTACTGAAGGAGCGTTGGTCGTTTCTTGTTTTCCTGGCGTCAGTCATGTGAGTAGTATTGTTGCTCATTATCTCATCGAACGATTGGAACTCAAATTCGTCGGTGGAGTCGTCGATTCTCGTTTGCCACCAGTTGCACTCATTCACGAAGGAAAACCGATGCCGCCGGTTCGCATGTACGCAGGGAAGCCCGTTTGCAATATGGAACAATGTGACAGCATTGTCGTACTCGTATCTGAGGCACCTATTCCACCCAAGGTGATGCTTCCTCTAGCAGAAGCGCTCCTCAGTTACAGCCACGAAAAAGGGTTCCAAGCCGGTGTACTCATCGATTCCTTTAGCCACCAACAGGAGAGTGGACACGAGGTCATGGATTCTGACGAAACGGATGAAACTCTGCTAGGAATCGGGGCCACAGACTGGGCAATTGAACAACTTAATGAAATGGAAATCCCCTTACTTGAAGCTGGAATGGTTGCAGGTATGAGTGGTGTTTTACTTGGAGAAGGACGCCGCCGTAAACTGAACATGCTGTGCATCATGGCGGAAGCGGTTGGTGGGATTCCTGATGCTCGGGCCGCCGCTCGTGTCATCGAGAAACTGAACAAATTACTTCCAGCCATGGAACTTGATACTGAACCTTTGTTGGAAGAGGCAGAAAGAATTGAAACTCAAATCAAAGCAATGATGGAGCATCAGCTTGGATCTTCTGGTGATGACGATGGTGATGATGGGCCAAACGCCATGCTCTATGGTTGAAGCATCGCTTCCCATTCCACCTCATTGAGCACATTCACACCCAATCTTGTGGCTTTCTCTAGTTTGGAACCTGCATTTTCACCGGCGACCAAGAAATCCAATTTCCCTGAGACGGTGGAGACCACTTTACCACCTGCCGCCTTAATCTGCAATGCGATTTCTTTACGGGGACGGTTGAGTGTACCAGTAATACAGAATGAAAGACCGACGAGAGGGCCGGATGGTGCTTCGGTTTTGGCCACTTCAGAAATGGTTAGAATTCGATTGAAATCTTCCAACATCTCGGAACGATCGGTTACACCTGCCATCAATGAATATGCGACTGTCTCACCAACACCTTCGATTGCAACCAAACGCCCAAGATCCTCTTCACTCAAAGCGATGAGGGCATCCATCGTGCAGATTTCACCTGCGAATGCAGTTGCCAACTCCGGGCCAATACCGGGTAAACCGAGCGCTGAAAGGAATGTGTCCAAGCTCATTTCTCTGGTTGCGTCTAACTGATTCATGACGTTGGTTGCAGATTTTTCGGCCATGCGTTCCAAACTCTGGATTTGTTCAGAGGTCAAGCGGTAGATATCAGGAATTGTTTTCACAAGTTTTACTTCACATAATTGATCGACTAGTTTCTCTCCAATTCCATCCATTTCTAAGGCACGGCACCAATACAGAATCGAACGAGCCAAGCGAGCGGGACAAGATAGATTGGAGCATCTCAAAAAAGCACCATCTAGTTCGAGATTGGTATTGCATTCAGGGCAATCAATGGGTACCTGAGGTGGTGTCTTAGCAGGTAAATCACCTGTGAATGGTTCTCCATCCGCATGAAATCGTCCTTCGATATCACTGACTTGGGCTGGACCCAATGTTTCGATAATCTTCGGGATCACATCACCTCGACGGACAACTCGGACTTTGTCTCCAATTGATACACCCAGCCTCTCAACCTCACCAACATTGTGCAAGGTGGTATTCTCAACGGTGACACCACTGACAACGACTGGAGCAACCCGTGCCACAGGGGTTACTGCACCTGTGCGCCCTGTCTGCCAATCGATGCCAAGCAACACTGTTGTGGCTTCTTCTGGAGGGAATTTCCACGCCAGAGCCCATCGTGGATGGTGCGCAGTCTGCCCGAGTAATTCCCGCTTTGCTAAATTGTCAAGTTTGAACACTACACCATCAAGTTCCCATACTGCTGTGTCTCTTTCTTGCGTCCAGCGTTTTGTTTCGGCTAACAATGCTTGAGTTGTATCGTCATCATCTGAACCTTCGATAACCACTTCTTCAGCCGGTGTGATGCCTACCTTGCGCAACCAGGCAATCGATTCACTGTCGCCCTCAAATTGCAATGCATCGGGACTGTCAGGATGTTTCTCATCATTGGGTACAAAGCGAACATCATAGGCATGAAATGCCAAATCAGATGCATCACCCTTGCCAGAATCGATATTCTTCTGTCGTAGACTTCCCGCTGCTAGATTTCGGGGATTTGGCGCAATGTCTGCATATTTTTCACGGAACACATCGAGATGCATGACAACCTCACCACGGACGTGGCAATCTCCTTCCCATGACAACCGATCAGGGATATTTGGAATTCGGAGAGCATTGGCTGTGACATCTTCACCGCGTTCACCACTTCCTCGAGTGGAAGCGCGCACCAATCTACCGCGCCGGTATTCCAAACTCAGAGCACTTCCATCGAGTTTGGGTTGTGCGACGAATCGTCTTCCGTGTGCTGTTGTTTCGGCGACGAAATGTGCAACCTCATCATCACCAGTCGCCTTATCCAAACTTCGCATTGGGAACCGATGTGTTACCTTGACCGAACCAGGGGGGATAGGTGCTCCGACACGACGCAATTGTGGATGCTCTGAATCCAAAGATTTGAGTTCGTCCCACAATGCATCAAACTCGACATCACTGATTTCAGGGGTGGCGAGGTTGTAGTAGAGATTTGAATGATGCGCGATTTGCTCCGCTAGGGTGGCGATTCGCGCCGACGTGGCGTCGTCGCGTCCAAATTCTATCCATCCCACGTCCCCATAGGGGACGTGAGAGTACTTGAGACCTACGGATTCTTATGCTTCTTCGTTGAGAAGGGGCGCGAGTGTTTCCCATTCATCAACCATGATTGCATCAATTCGCAACGCTGCTGCAGCAAGGTCCTCTTCGGAACCACCCAATGGTAAAGGGGCCAATCGCCACCATCCCTTTCGTTGCAAAGTGATGCTCGAACCACCCGTATATCCCGACCACCAGAGTCGCTCCCAATCGACCGAAAATCCATCGACCCAAAGTGCATCTTTGGTAAGTGCGTAGCGTTTTGGAAGAACCAGCCAACACCCGTGAATAGCGAGCAATACGTCGAATAGGATTACCCACTGAGTCGATGTTCCACTTCTTTCAGCTAGGAACCAAGGTGCAGCCATCATGACGATGATTGCGCCAAGCATTGTGATATTTCTCACCAATTCTTGGCTCATTTGACTCTGCCATGCCATGCCGCCTGTAGGGAATTGGCCCAAATTTGGGATGTCTTGATTGGAGCGTTTCAGTTTCCACCCATCAAAGATTACAATCGATGCGGTCAACGCTATGACAATCATTGCGATTTGGTCCGTCTGCAAATTCTCACCTCAATCCTCACGCCGAATGTCTGTGTTGAAGCGTAGATATGCGAATGTTGAGAATACGATAATCAGTCCCAACGTCAAGACGACTGAGGGGCTACAGAGAGTGGTGATCAACGACTTTTCTTCTGAAGATGGTGTGAACAATCCAACACCTGGATCAAGGGGGTCGAGATCTTCTGAATCTGGGACTCCGTCACCATCGTCGTCGTCATCTTCAACAAGATCTGTTTGGCAGTTGCTGCGAATCGAATTTGGCAAGCCGTCAACATCGGTATCGTGGTGTGCACAAGCATCGTGTGGGAAAGCATCAATGTCGTCTTTGTACTCGTCATTGTCATCATCTACATCGAAGACATCAGGGCCACAGAAGCGATTGTTTTCAGCATCCCACCAAGCGTTGCCACCTATCGATGGGCAACTGTCAATATAATCTGAATCTGCATCGGCTGGATTTACGGTAAGTGCAACCGTGTCGTATCCTTCAGCTCCATGTATATCGATTGCAGTCGCTCGAAGAGTCCACTCTCCTTGCTCAGTCTCTGTAGTCGTACCAGACGAAGTGTCACCAATTAGGAAAGTATCTTCTCCACTCTGCAATACCCACACCCATTCGACAATGTCATCACCATTTGGATCTGTTGCAGTTGCCGAGTAGTTCAAAGATTGTCCTGCGTTTACCACCAAAGTATCTGGACCTTCAATACTGACAAGGGGTGGGGAATTTAGGGTCATTTCTATTGAGAGTACGCGCTGTCCACTGGTGTCGAGTTGTAACTGTCCTGTGGCGGGTAGATAACCCTCTGAAGTAGCCGTCCACTGACCATACCATGCATCAACCATCCCTGATTCAGTGTAGGTCTGATGAATAACAACAATTTGTGAATGATTGACCCATTCGAGTTGCTGCTCACCCAATGTAAAGTAAAATTCAGGTATGGTCATTGCAATCGTTACGTTCACCGGAGAGGATACGATCCAAGTGTGTGCGATATGCAAACTCGCATCACCGGTAATATTGACTTCAACTTCTTCGATATCAATTACATTTGCAGACCACTGTTTGTCAATTCCTAGCATCTGAATCATGCCGTCTAATTCACCACCCAGTAGGGTAAATGGAAGTGTATTCGAATCAATTGCGGTCTCTGCATGAAGGTGAGAGTTGAGAATTGTGACGCCGACGCCCTCCGCTTCTTCTAAGCCACCTTCCAATCGTAGAGCCGTGTCATATCCATCGATATCACAATCTTCGATGATTGTCCCTGCAGAAGGGGTGCCGTGTACTGTGATTCCTACGCCCAAGCCTGTTCCAAATAAATCGACACGAAGCAATTTCATTTCACTCTCTTCAATCAAAACACCTGGGGATCCAGTAATCGTTGAATCACTGAGTATGAAATCATCTGCCTGTTCAATGTGAAGAGCTGATTCACCAGCCCCGGTGGAGAGGGTCATATCAGAGACTGTGAGTGATTCATCAACCATCTGTAGGAACAGAGCCGAACCATCCCCATCATAGGCTGTTGTATTCCAACCCGATAAGGTGCCAGAACTCTGCTGAATCCAAGCCCCATTTGAACTGCCAGCCCCAATAATTGCACCCTCTACCCAAAGGGATGCATCAGTGGCCCACATTGCGTACATTCCACAGTTTTCAATCAGTGTTCCATGAAGATTTAGCGTCCCAGTAGCCCGAACGCAAATGTCTGTTTGAGATATTGAACCATCAATGATTGCGAGTGTTCCGGAACCGCTGACACTCACAGGCGCATCGGAAATAGTCATCGACGCAAGTGATGCTATACCATTGTCTCCAACTGAAATTGGACCTCCAGAATACAGGGTTGAGATCATCTCTATATTTCCGTTTTCACCGGTGGAAATTCCTTCAGAAGCAGTGCCACCAATCCATGCGTCCTTAGCACGAAGAACGCCTTCTACGATTATTCCAGCATCGGGTGCAAGCGATAATTCAACATCGGGCATGATTTCCAATATCATACCAGATGTGACAACTAAATCATCGCCCAAATGCCAAGGAGAGAATACTGCTTCGAGGCGGATAGAGTCGGATATTAAGCCAGTAGGAACGGTTGAAATCATCACTTCAATTTGGGCGTTACTCGTTGGAATCCAAGATTGATATCGATTGACATTCGCGTGTTGGATGACGATGGTTTGCTGGTTACCATTGTTGGTTTCACCATTTTCATCCACCACTCGCCATGTATACCATGTACTAATTTCACCATTGGAATTTGTTTGCTGAACTGCCCCCCCAACAGAGACGTTTGCACCTTCAACAGCATTACCTGCATCGATGACTGTGACCTTGAGGTGACTTCGTTCGGTAAGCATGGCATCGGTTCCTACGGTCAAGGCACCAGAGGCATGGCCACCATCGAGGATGAGTTCACAATCCTGATTCAATTCAAGTGGTCCTGTGAGTGATGTCTGGACCCAAGTCCAAGGATCATAGCAAGTAAATGTCAACGAAGATGATACTGTCAACCCCTGACCTTCACCTTTGAGTGGTGTACCAGCAGTAAGGGCCCCCCCACCACCTTGCAATACCCCATTGTCACCTTTGAGTTGCCCATTAGATTGGATGACGAGGATTGATGTTTCAGGCATCGTAAGGGTTGAATCAATGAGCATGAGGGAAGCTGTACTCTCGATGGTTAGATTACCATCCAATACGAAATCACCTCCAACCAAGCGAGCATCGACACCGGCAGGGATTGTCCAGTCACCTGTACCGGGTACAATGGCAATTTGAATCTCACCTCCAGGTGGAGACAAGGTCGCACTCGAACCCATGCCACTGGCGGTATCTTCTGCTTCGACATTAGAGCCGCTGGCAAGCAACGGTAGCATTGCTTCACCGGATGGATTGGTGTTCTCGTTGAAACCGTGTGCGTGGACGATAGCCCCACCGATTGATGCACCCACCAAATCGGTGACTGTTACAGTAGATTCGGTGAATTTCTCTTCAACGCTTACAGCAAAATTGGGTGTACCTGAAGAACCCCAGAAAAGGGTGCCATCGCCAAACCCATCGTAGACCCCGGATGATGTGCTTCCAGGCATATCGCGAATAATAGCACTGGCATCATTGGCCAACTGAATACCGTATGATCTGTGCGCCATGTCGACGTTCCATTCTGCAATATGGAGGGTTCCTGCTACGATATTGATGCCAACATCTGATGCTGATGTATCAAGCGTATCAACGGTCACTGTTCCACCATCGATTGTGAGGCTACTACCGGTGTTTCTCCCACCCCCGCCTGACGTTAGATGGAGGCCCGCAATGGTGCATTCTGATTCGCATCTAATGCTGTCATTCCAACCGGTCACCACGACATCGTCGACAACGACATTTGACCAAACCGCACGCAAACCAATGGATGTTGAATCGGAACTTGAGAAGCTACGATAAATTTCAATCTGTGAGAGTACTGCATCTACATCTAGTATGACAAAACCATTTTCTTGTGCTGTAAATATCGTGTTCGTGGCTTCCAACGACCAACCGGAGATAGTTCCACCATCAACAAACATCAGTGATGAGTTTTCGATAATCAATTCACCTGAGCCCGAGACGTCAAACAATTGACCACTGGAATAAAGTGACAACTCGTTGGCATGAACTGTTCCTGCGCCTCGAAGGCGAGCAAATGTACCATTCGAATAGATCTGTGTGCTTGGCCATGCTCCTACAAATTTCAATTCACCATCAACTTGTACATCTATGCAAGGTGCGTAATTGTCACAAGTGAAAAAGAGTGAGCGAAATTCAACATCTTCGATGCTTCCGGTGATGAGGGAATTTACAGAGCAGGTTGTACCACACTGAGTATCTGTGAGTAAGAGTCCACTCAAAGAATCAGCTTCAACCATTATGCCCCCAGTTCCAATGTCAGTCGGCATCACGGTCGCACTAACTGAGCCACTGCCCCGAACCATGCGAGTGAAGCCATCAGCGTGAATCTCACCATAAAATGTGGAACCATCATCAAGAACGATCACATCTGCATCATCGGTCGATGTTGTCATCACAATATTCGCATTTCCGCCATTGTGAACATGGACAACTTCAGCACTGAGAGTCGAATTGACCTCAGTGAGCGTAGCTGTTCCGTCGACCCGTAAACAAGATGTGGTGGCTGACACGCAAGTAAATCCGCCTCCATCGATGCTTCCTTTGGCCCAAACACCGATGATGGTGTCTCTCATCTGAGTCGATTCGATGGTGAGGCTAGCGCCTGATTCAACATCGAACCCACCTCGAGAATCTGAAATGGCCGCGTTAGATACGGTCGCAGATGATCCTGAATCGAGCAGGAAACCCTGCCAGCGAGCTTGGATGGATGTTTCAGCAATCCAAGAACCCCAGATGGAGACGGGGTCTTCGACTGTGCCTTGAATGTCCAAATCTCCAGCTATGGTAATCGTCACATCTTCGGAGACATTGAGGTGTGTTCCAGCCTCAATGGTCAGGGTTGCACCACTTGCAATTATGACATCCCCGTTGAGGGTCATATTGTCAGACCAAATTTGGTCAGACGTGTAGACAACCCCCTCGTGCGTGGGCGCCCGCAGCGCCTCCGGCGCTGCCATGAGCAATGGGGCAAGTACGAGGCTTGCAAGGATGAGGATGCTGAAACAGCGCTGTCGCATGGAATCGTTGGTGTTCTGAATGAGGTTTGAACCCTCCCGTCAACCGTCAGTAGCCCACTAAGGTGGGCCCGTCCGGATTTGAACCGGAGTCTGACGGCCCCCAGCCGTCAAGTATTGGCCAAGCTAACCTACGGGCCCAGGACATCTGTTTGCACAGATGATGCGGTGTTACTCCTGCCTTCTAGTTGTGCTGAATGGCGCAATCGAATCGATCAATTCAACATGAGATACAAACATACGTCGGCAGCAATAGCGCTCTAGACCAACTTCGTCTAGCATCTCACCGGCGTCTCGTCCTTCTGCGAGCCCACTGGAATAGCGTTCCCAAAGGTGCCCAATTACATGTCCACAAGAAAAGCATCGTACTGGAATTATCATTCATATCACCTCAACGGTAGGACTTCTGCCACTTGGCACGTGCGCCACGGCCCATTTGGTGTTTGGGCTCCTTACGGCGCGGGTCGTTCACTAGCAAGCTTCGGTCAAATCTGAGGAATTCGTCACGAAGTTCCTCATCAATTCCTTCTGCACCATCATTGTAGTGGACGAGTCCACGTGCAATTGCGGTACGGATGGCATCAACCTGACCCATTTGGCCACCACCGATGGTGTTGACATTGATGTCAACCCCTGCAAGCCGATTCATTGCATCAGCGATTGTCAGAGGTTCCATGGCCTTTGTTCGGGCCATTTCAGGTTGAAGAATTTCGATGGGTTCAGAGTTCACGCGAACGCGACCCTTGCCGGCCTTGACGGTTGCTCGAGCGATGGCTGTCTTTCGCTTGCCAGATGTGTTGACCACCTTGGCTTGCTTTACCTTCTTTTTCGCCATGCTCATTCAGCCTCCCATCGTACGGTTACGCCCAGTTCCTTACTGATCTCGCCCAAACGGACGAATCGCTCAGGGAGCGGGCGCTCAATATTTGTTGAATCTCCCCATTCACAGCCATCGGGTAGGTCCCCGGAAAGATCCGATGGTGTGCCGATTTCGACTCGTAGTGCTTTGAGAGCACCACGACCGCTGCTGTTCTTCTGGTAGGGTAGCATACCGCGAACGGTACGCTTGAGGATTTGGTCGGGCATACGAGGAAAGAACGGTCCCTTTCGGGCATGGTTCAATTCGTACTTTGCCCGATAATCGGACAACACACTCGTACGCTTTCCTGAGACTATCGCCTTCTCAGCATTGACGATGATGACACGAGTGTCTTCGCCTGCCTTCTTGGCGGAAATCAACTGCTTAGCAACGGTGCTAGCCAGTCGACCGAGGATCTTGTCCTCCGCATTGTAAACGAACGTTGTTGCTTCAGCCAAGGATGAACACCCCCTTGCCTGTTGGATTCTTTTTCATCAAATCTGGGATACTGACGACTTCTCCACCTGCAGCCTCGATCTTCGCTCGAGCCGAGGTGCTAACACTGTATGCGGCGACGGTGTGCTTACTCGAAAGTTCACCACTGCCGAGTAGTTTGCCAGGAACGAGAATAAACTTCTCTTCCGATGCAAAGCGGCTCAGGCGACTAAGGTTCGGTGCAGCCCAATTGCTACGACTTCTTTCAAGGCGTAGCGCAATGTCTCGCCACAGCGGAGCACCGTTCGACCGTGTTTGGGCTTTAAGGTCACCAATTAAGGTGACAAGCCCGGGGTTGGTCTTCGTCTTCTTCCTTGCCATATGACTACCTCAACGTGGGTAGCCGCGCGACCGGCCGTCCTGTTATGAACCCCACGGATGCCTACAGGCCCCCTAAAGGGGGCTGTGGTTCGCCAAATGCTATGTTCTGGCGTCATTCCCCGGTATCTGATTGCGATGTCTGATTGGAAGATCCTAATGAACGAAGCGATGAAACTTGAAGGAAATGAGCCCATAGCTGCATTTGCAAAATTCAGAGAATGTATCGATGCTGCACTCGATTCAACACAGTCTTCACTGAATCAAAATCCTGCCGTGGGAGTCGCCATGGAATCCGTCTATGGTGCACTTGCAGCCTATGCACAGCAGGTCATGATGGAACTTCGAGCTGAGGATCCTGGGGCAGGTGGCGTTGACCATGCATTCAGGTCAGGACAAGCCTACGGTGTATCCTGCGTGTTGAATCATCTCTTCGATTCCATGCGAGACCCAAATGCGGGTACACTGGCAGCACTCGACGCGTTCAGCGACCAAATGCATGATGAAATTCTGGAGACCTGTAAGCAGGTCGACCTCGCCATGATTCTCCTCGATGCAAAAGGCGATTACTGCGCCGAATGAATCTGTGAGATTTGGTCATCTGGGCGAACCGTTCCTGATTCGATGACACGAGCGTAGACACCACCTCTCCAATCGGGTTTCAGTGCATCCTTGAGGCCGTTTTGAGCCGCATCCATCACATAGCATGGATCAACCTCACCTATGACTTCTACTAATGCCGTTCCGATACGGATGCGTTGTTCAACCAATTCCTCTAAATCAATTCCCTGAACCAATATGTTGGCTCGTCGTGCAGTCCATGGTAAATTTAGTCCAATTTCTTCACAAGCAGCAATCCAATTTGCCTCGTCGAGTAATGTCACTTGGCGATTTTTGCTTGTTCCGTGATCTCCGATAACACCATTCTCGGGTGTGAGTGAGATGCTCTCGCATCGTGTCATGACTCCACTCTTCTCAGCGCGGAGTGCGAGTGCAAGGACAGTGCCCTGCACCCGCACACCCCGTGTTGGGTCATCAGCTCAAAGGCTGAAGTTGCTTGCATTCGGATCGTCATCAAGTCCGGCCTGCTGAAGGTTACCCTCAGAGTCAACGAATTCGCCGGCCTTGGTCAAGTTCCCATGCAGAGCGGCTTCATGCTCAGTAGTTCGAGCAATCAGTGAATCTCCAAGTGCCATCGAAATCGACTGCGTAATTGCAGTGAGTGTAGACATTGCCTTGTCACGCTGACCAATACCGATGTTGTGATCTGAGTACCGAGCTTCTTCGAAGATGGCCAAGAAATCATCCAACTGCTCAGCTGGTACCATGTAGAAGGCACTACGCAAAGCCCACTCGAATTCACGGGTGGTTTCGTACACCTTCTTCATGAAGCCATGCTGGCGGAAGAAGCGCACAAGGTCCTTGTAGCAATTGAAAATCACTTGGATGTACTCGTTTCGTGCTTGCAGTGCCAACAGAGAGTCGGTGAGAATACCGCGGAGGATTTCTACACGGCGACGTTCGCTGTATCGCTTGTACATGACTGCGCCAATGATTGCAGCGAACAAGAAGGCGATGATAATCGGTAACATCACCTTGAGATCCCAAGCGCTGGCTTGAGCCTCTGCTGCCTCACCTTGATGGATGGTACGGCTGCGGTTCTCGCTATATTCCTTGAACAGATCACTGCCCTCAAACATTGCTGTAATTCTCCACATTCCGTCACTTGCTTCTTCACCATCAGGTGCACCAGGTACTTCTGAACCAAGATATGTCCAACTGAAATTGGCAACACCTTGCTCATCGGTTCGGACATAGCGAATCTCATCTGTCACCCACATGTCTGAACTGTTCAGGTATTGGAAGATGAAGGTTACAACCTCGTCTTCGACTGCAAGGTCGATGCGGTCGCGCAAAATGGCTACTGCACCTTCAACTTCGTCACCAGGCAAGTAACCATCAGCACTGTGCCATGCAACCTTGACCACCATATCGACGCGGCTTCGAACAAGGACTGTGATGTCCATGTGTGAGCCGTTGACAACTGCGTTGGTCTCGCTTCGACATCCGCCGGGCACTTCCAAATCAGGTTCGTAAGCAACACGCAGCGTGCGGAAGCCTTCGAGGTTATTTCCACTCGGCTCGATACCCTTTCGACTCGGATTCTGATCCTTATCACCACTAAACCATTCGACTGTACCAAATTCATCCCCTGTAACCGCCGTAGCAACTGGGCGTGTATTCTGGTCAGGGTCGATGTAGATGTTCAGGCATTTGCCACCCAATGGATTGCCGTTGCTCTGCTCAAGCAGTGCATCGATGTGATAACTTTCCTTTAGGTACAAAACTGGATACGAATCACCGTTTGGATACTCGTATCGGTCGACATCTGTCTTGAAGGGTCCAACTTCTGAGACCAGTAAGGTCGAGTTGCTGAACACTGGGAACAACCGTGTAACGCTGGCGTTCTTGTATCGATAACGATCATTGTTGTCGTACGAATTGTATTCGACTGTGACTCTAGCCTGTCCTGCCATTACGTCCTCAAGTGGACATACAATTTCGAAGAAGCCATCCATATCGGTTGAACCTGGCTGGCATGAAATGACACCCTGTACACCACCTTGCATCTCATATGAGACACGGATGTTACGATTGGTCAGATTACTTCCTAGTTCGTCGACCAGTTGTCCGGTGACGACCATTGGCTTCTCGATGCTTTGACCAGTAATCGGATCGATTTCACTGGTATAGACAATCTGGTCCTCGACATCAAGGGTGGTGCGTCCAATCAATGAGAACCCATCGACATTGTAATTCATGACACGGCGGTAATGGTCACTGCCTTGCACGATGACACAAGGATCCCATGCACCTTGCAATGACAATTGGTATTCCTGTATCTGTTCACAACCTTCGTTCGGTAAATTCTCTTGGAATCTCAAAATGACATTCACGGGCCCAAACCCGTCGGGCAAGTAGGACGATGGATCCTCTCGAAGAATCTGTGCATCGAGAAGAAGCTGTTCGTAAATATCGCCCGCATTCGGTTCAAGTTCAAACATCACCTGCCGATGTTGCACATTATCGAAATCTGTACCCTCAAATATGACTTGCACAATACCACCTTCGTCACCACTACCATCGAGTGCAGCGCCGGGGTCCCGCAGTGCAGGTGTGCTATTATCATCCGTCACCTTGGCTGAGAATTGCCAAACCTCACCACTGCTTCGCAGGTTGGATGTGGTTGAAATCAAATCAACGTAGGTTCGACTGACAACCCACATCGGCTGATTCACCATAGAACCTTGCAAGTGTGGATTTCCTGGGAACGCGAATTGCAACGAGAAATTGCCAAGATCATCTGTAGAAGAGATGTTCAAATCAATCTTGAATATTCCATTTGCATCGGTCTCAGAATAGTTGTTTTCACCGGTTGCTGACCATGTCCAATTGACAGGGGCGTTCTTGACCGGTTGGAGTGCGTTGTCAACCAAGCGTGCCTCTACGGTTGTATTCTGGTTACGATACAATCGTGGAAGTGTGTTCAACTGGAAGTCCGTTGTTCCAATCACTGAGACGTTGTTGTAAGCACCTGTCTCGGCTAGAACATTCGTCAAATTACCAGTGAAGTAGAATTCCGAATTGGTGAAATCTACACGAACGCCATATGTGGATGCTTGGTACTGACTGTACCATGTCCAGTTGTAATCAAATCGAGCTTCTCCACCATACATGGTGGGCACACGAGCGTATCCTGTCTCTTGGCTACCTTGGAACACACCGTTACTATCAAGATCGACCTGTAGCGCCATTGGATCCTGAATCCATGGCGTACCTGTACGGTTAGTCACATTGCCAATCACACGGAAGGTTTCTCCCGTATTCATTTCAGGCACAATTTCACAACGTAGTTCGCTGCTTGGATCGCTTGGATCAATTTGACCACATGGTGGTGAATCAAAGTCTCCACCATTCTGCATGGTGATGAACCAGTGTGTCGAATTAACACGCAGGAACGGACGTAACTTGGCTGCTTCGTCCTGTAAAGAGGCTGCACTACCATCCCACAGTTCTGGGTAAGGCTTGCCGAGTTTTGCTTCCTCGTAGGTGATGCCTGCAGCGGAAAGACCCTGTGCACTGAACAAGGCACGCCATGAACCATAGCTGCTGCCTGTGAATTGGGTTGAATCATAGAAGTACACTGGATTGTGTCCTGCAATAATCAATTCTGCTTCGACGTACATTCGGTGCATGCTTCGAATCATGAATGGATCCGTTTCATCGCCAGTAACGTATGGCCATGGCCACTCAGAGGCGAGGGTAGGGTCGACACGTCCGGTGATTTCGTAGTCACCAACCGGCAAACTTGTGTTGGTGTAAGCATAGCTGCTAACAACATCATGGTCCAGTGAGAAATTGTTCCAGACAATCTCTTCATAGCCACCTGGAAGCATGCCTGGGCCATTGTCAAAGGTAGAGTTCCAACGCACCTGTTTCCAGTTGCCAACAGAACCAGATTGCTGCACGTATGTGAGACTGGCCCAACCACCTTCATCAGCGCGGAATCCTTGTCCAAAGCCAGTGTAATTGGTTGGTGTTGTTCGATTTCCGAATGGGCCACCGCTGACTGAGAATGTAATCGGTGCATGCACAAGACGCTGGTCGAAAATTCCACGCTCCCAGTCTACAGTATAGTGTGACTTGAAGTCGAGCCAAAGAGGCTGTTCGTCACTTCGGAAGTATGTCCATGACACGTAATCAAGGGATAGGTTAGCATGAACTGCAACGGGATATTTATTCGATTCAGAACCATCGTGGATGAACATTTCAGTAACCTCTGCCCACATCTCGTAAGTCGTATTGTCGCCAACATGAATATTCTCGGGGAAGAGGAACTGGCCCACACTGAATGAACCATATTCATTGGAGAGTACGTCGATTGTTTCGATTGCGGTTGTGCCGTTCTGAACCCATGCAACGTGAACCTGAACGGGCAATTGACCCACTGGGTCCCACGTACCTGATGATATGTTCAGTGCGAATACGGTACCTGAGAAAATCGCAGGGAATTGTGCATCGAGATACAATGTTTCCGGGACGGTGTAATTCTGACCATCATATGCACCCAGTTCAACACGGGTTGGCAACTTGTCATCCTCATCGAGGATGCAATCGTTGTCATGATCCCAATCACTAGAAAGGTTGCCATTGTAGCAAGGATCACTGTTGAATCCTTCTTCAAGAATGTCGTAGTTACCGTCATCTCGAGAATCATTGTCATCATCAAGGTCGACAACATCAGGGCCGGTGTGGGGGTTAGATGGGTTAGCGATTCCTTCGCCGTTTCCAAAGTCATCATGGTCCCAGGGGTTGGTCGAATTGCGACCGAATCGTGTAGGCCATAGCATGATTTCATCTTCGTCATGCATGCCATCAGCATCATCGTCATCGTCGATATCATCACGAAGTCCGTCGTTGTCGTGGTCCCACGGTGCAATGAGTGGGTTTGCGCCTGAGCTTTCTTGTGAGTTACTACGACCATCTGCATCCCAATCATCGTCTGCCCAATTGAGAATACCGTCATTGTCATGATCCCAAGGTGACTGTTCTTCGCCCCAGAAACATTGCAACTCTTGATCGACATCGAGTGTACCATCGTTGTCATCATCGTAATCTTCACCGTCAGGGATGCCATCATTGTCATTGTCAACGTCGTAATATTGTGGGAACAATAGCCCTTGGCCCTGAACTCCTTGATCCCAAACGGCTTGATACCAACCATCGTTATCGGGATCCGAATCTGTGCCATCATCATCATTGTCTTCACAATTAAATCCGGTGAAGAATGTCCCTGGCGGGAGGGTGTTGGCATCATCGTCCCAATCGCTATCTGAATCGATCTCCAGGAAATCCCAAATGCCATCATTGTCATCGTCTACATCGAACAAATCATACATTCCATCAAGGTCATCATCCAAATCTGCAGTGTCATTGAATTGACACGTGGGTGCGTACTGGTTGCCATTTCCATCGACAACCACAACATTTCCACAATCATCATCTGGATCGGTGTCGTCATCGTACAAATCTGCTAGATTCTCATCTGGGAAGTCATTCCCGTTAATGTCAGCATTCCAATTCCACAAACCAGTACCTAAGCCAATCCAAGTTAGGAAAAGATCACGATTGTGAGCGACTTGTGAATAATTGAACGCCGAAACGGTTGCACCGTTAAACGGGATGTGGTAACACGATGTTGTAGAACAACCATAGTTGGATGTTGATGAGGAGGGGGGGGTGAACGTACCCTGTGTGAAGTTTGGATCGGGCCGAATCGAAAACGGTACACTGAGTTGCCCGTTGTTGAAACCAGCATCCAGTGGCAAACGATACAAAGCAGCGTATGCATATCCGCATGTGTAACCATTTTCACGTGTCCAACCACATTCGTTGCTGTTAGTGAATGTACCACCCATCTTGAAATCGTTCACATCTAACTGGCCGTCATTGCCTTCGTCTTGGTCCCACCAATCTGGCATTCCATCGCCATCCTGATCAACATCTAATCCATTCTGTAAGCTGTCACCATCTGCATCAATATCGACATCGTTTCCACCATTCCATGGTGACCAACGGGAGAGTAAAAACCAGTAAAACTCAGGTACGTTTCCACCTGTTGGAAGAGGTGTAGTTGTGTCGTATCCATTGTAATCTAATAGAACACCTTGAGTTGCTGTAAATGGATTGAGGAGGAACGACATATTCCAGTGATCTGTGAGTCCATCGGTGTATGCCTGGTCATCGTTGCTTCCATCAATTGCGTCGCCGTCGCCAAGTGGGTAGTATGTTTGGTAGAATTGGTCGTTTCCATCTGTATCGACGATTCCGCAATTGCCGTCATCCGGATCATATAAATCGTTGATTCCGTCATTGTCATCGTCCCAATCCACATTGTTCTCTAGGCCATCACCATCGACATCCGAATCGAGGTGGTTGGGTCCGTCGTCACGATACTTGCTACCGTTAATCTGGTGAATATCATCATCATTGTCAAAGTCGCAATCTGGATCGATATCAAGCCAATCGAGGATTCCATCTCCGTCATCATCGACGTCGACCCAATTGTTGATTCCGTCGCCGTCCCAGTCATTGAAACCAGCGTAAGAGGCGCGTTGTGTGTCACAAAGTGGGTCAGGGTTCGCCGTTAAACAATTCCATGAGTTGTAAACATCAACATGAGTCGTTGGATATCGGTCGACCTCATTGGGTTCGTTGTCGTTGTCAATATCATTCTCGATATCGGAGATGTTCCAACCGGGCTCATTGAGAATGTTATCGGGTGTAGCACTACCACCCAAATCAGCGTCGAGCCAATCCCAAACACCGTTGTAATTCTGGTCTAGAGCGCGCCATCGATCGTCATCAGCATCTCGGTCATAATCCATCTCACAATCAATGATACCATCTGAATCGCCATCTGCACCAGGAACTTCATACGGGGCGGTATTCATACCAGTGAAATCATTCAAACCATCATTATTGTAATCGACATTTGTACAGGAATCTAAGATGCCATCGTTATCATCATCGGGATCGGACATATCGAGAATACCATCGTTATCATCATCGGTATCTGCGCTATCTGGTGTACCGTCATCGTCATTATCAGGATCGATGAAATTGGGGCTTCCATCTCCATCAAAATCGCCATCAACAATCGTTGTGAATGTTTCATTTCCAGGGTGGTATAAGGACTCCAGTTCAACGAAATTAAGGCCGTGGCTGTAAGAACCGTAATCGGCAAAAGTCCATGTGGAATATGTGTAACTGGTCACTGTTGTGTTGCTTGCATCGTATGGGTGTGCATCGATACGATCTGCAACACCATCACCGTCATCATCAGAGTCGAAGTAATCCTGTGCACCATCTCCATCAAAATCACAAGGCCAAACGAATTGGTCGATTCGGCCATCATTATCATCATCTTCATCGTAAGAGCCTGAGCCTGAGCCGTCGTAATCTTCGTCTGGGACTCCATCGTTATCGTGGTCCCATGGATTCTGATCGACCTGATACCCAATTGGAATTATTGCACCCGTCCATGGGTGAAGTGTTCCTGGCATCACATATCGGTCCGTGGACACATTCAGTGGATCTGCCCCTTGTGTCATGTCTAATGGGCCTTCAAGAATACCATCGTTGTCGTCATCCCAATCATCTTCGTCAGGAATGCCATCGTTGTCATGGTCCAGTGGCCCAGTACCATAACATCCGTCGAATCTCTCAATCAAATCGTAGATGCCGTCGTTATCATCATCCAAATCATTGAGGTCGTCGATTCCATCGTTGTCGTGGTCATCGCCGATTCGTTCCTCGACGTGCAAGGTCCAACCAGATGCTCGAAGGTCGAGTAGGCTCAGGTCATTCACTTTTCCGTACATGACACCCATGTCATTGTACTGCGGGTCAAGAAGAGCTGGGTGACTCCACGGTGTCGGTTGACTACTGTGGTCTTCTCGTTCCCTGAAAGGTTGATCGTCTTGATCGGCGGTTTGTACCGATGTGCGTTGGATTGATTCGGCCCAATCTTGCTGGAACTCATCGTTCGCACCCATTCCCATTCCAGCGAGTGTTGTTGAAAGAACCATCAAAGCCACCATCATTAGTGACCAACTGGTCTTCTTCCACGTGCCTACATTTCCAAGATATGTGTCGAGTTCTGTCATGTTATCACCCAAGTGAAGCACTTCGGCACTCACGACCGCTATATCAACGACTCGCCCGGAACGTGCGTTTCCGTATCACGATACCCTATGGGTATCAACTCCAACAAAATATAGAGAAAAAAGTTGGCGGCCCCCCGCGTCCATCGGACGCGGGGGTGCCTGTCACCACGAGTCAATCCGACTGTGGGTCCTGCTTGACAGAATAGACTGTGCAATCAGACTTCAAGTTCGTCGAGGATACCGTCACCGTCGTCATCGTCGTCGGTAACATCCTCAATTCCATCGTTGTCGTGATCGAACTGACCAGTCTCATCATTGCCATCGTTGGACTCAAACCAGTCGGTCAAGCCATCGTTGTCGTCATCGGTGTCGATGACGTCAGTTAGGCCGTCGTTGTCGTGGTCGTATCGCCATTCACCGTTGGCACCATCGAGCTCATCTACGTCAAGGATGTTGTCGTTGTCGTCATCGGTATCGATGCCGTCGTCGAGTCCATCATTGTCGTGGTCGCGAGCTGCGGACGAACCGTTTTCATACAGGTCGTCTGCGTTGTCGATGCCATCGTTGTCGATGTCTAGGTCCATGTTATCAGCGAGACCATCGTTGTCGTGGTCGTAGATGTCGGTGTTTGGATCGCCATCATTGACTTCTTCTTCGTCAAGAATGCCGTCGCCATCGTCGTCATCGTCTTCCGCGTCGTCGATACCATCGTTGTCATGGTCTTCAGGTGAGTCATCGACGTCATCTGGGATGCCGTCGTTGTCGTCATCGGTGTCGAGGTCATCGGGGATGCCGTCGCCATCGTTGTCGTTGTCACCGTTCTGTTCCTGGTTGTCAAGTTGTTGTCCCTGTTGCTGGTCGGATTG
>JAPKEY010000133.1 GCA_028821815.1 Candidatus Poseidoniales archaeon
CGAAAAATGGCGATAGTATCCACATTCAGTGAAAACCAACCCCCCCAATCATTGATTATGGGTGGGCAATAGGGGGGCGCATGGCACGCAAGGCAGCAAGCCCAGGTGGCGGCAAGAAGCGACGACGACGAAAGTTACGTCTTTCCTTGAAATCAAGAAGCTTGAAAAAAGAACAGGGGTACAACGACAAGGTCGGTTGGTCCCAAGTTGCCAGTGATGCACCTACAGACACTGGGCCCGTCGAGCCACAAGTAATCCGCCACCAATGTACAATGTGCGGAGCCATGAATCAAATTCCTAAACCCAAGCGCCAGCGATACAAAGTTGAGTGTGCTAACCCTGATTGTGGACACGTCGATGAACTCGGTGAACTTTGATCAAAATAATAATTCGTAAATCCGCTTTGTTGCGGCGACCAACAGCACCACGACCAACAATCGCCGAATCATTTTTTGGGGCGCTACATCCGCACCATACCGTGAACCCACGAACCCACCAACAAGCACCGTCACTACGAATGGTAACAGTGTATCGATATCCAGAATCAACTGCCCGGAAAGCGTTGCACCACCCAATCCTGCGAGTGAATTCAACCAGATGAAAAGTGCAGATGTTGCTGCAGCACTTTTCGGTGTCGCCCATTTTTTAAGTAGAAGCACTGGCGATAGAAAGATCCCCCCACCCACGCCAATAACACCACTGGCCAAGCCAATTGCACCACCAACAGGCGTCGCGACCCTCCATTCTGGAACACCCTCAACAATCACATCTGTTGTTCGTATAGTAAACAACCGCCAAGCTGCCGCAACCAAACAAATCGAGAGTAATAAATCGTAGATCGCACCATCTACGAGTAGGTAACCGCCCAACATTGCGAACGGAATGCTTGCAGCAATGAACGGGATTGTCAATTTAGGTATATGGTGGCCCGCTCGATGGAAGTGCCAAAATGCAATCGCAGCAACCACCAGATTCAGGCACCAGGCATGCTGTTTGAGCCATGCAGATTCCATTGCACCATAGGTTGTCAAGGAAAGAACGGCAAGGTAACCCGAAGCACCACCATGACCCACACTTGCATAAAGCGCAGCCACAACGAACAACGCGGCACAAATGCCAACGAACACCAAATCCACAACGGGCCGTCACCGCCGTCGAACTCAAACCCACCGCCACCATCGGCTCCCCATGGAGACCTTCGTCACCATTGAGCGTGCCCTCACAATCGCTCAACATACCCCACTCCAAAGTTCTACAGAATGGGTCACATTGAACCAAGCCCACAATCGAATTCTTGCAGAAGACCTCACATCCAAAGTAAATGATCCACCTTTTGACAATTCAGCAATGGATGGTTGGGCCGTTCGAAGTACAGACGAAATCAGGGTGGAGGTTGGAGTCACAGCTGCAGGAACACCCCCTTTAGAAATTAAGTTAGGTGAAGCAATTCGAATCATGACGGGTGCTCCAATGCCAGAAGGTGCTGATGCGATTGTAATGATTGAAGATGGCCTTCAAGGTAAGGCCCATACTAATTTCATCCGCAGATGTGGGGAGAATTTGAGACAAGGAGATACCGCACTTTTCACTAACCAAGTCATGACCCCTGCCGCTATTTCTCTTGCGGCAACAATGGGCCATGCCACCATCCCCGTTTGCAAAAAACTCAGGGTAGCAGTAATCAGTACGGGCGACGAATTGATTCCCCCTGGTGATGAATTGAATGAAGGACAAATCTATGAATCTAATTCATACGGAATATGTGCACTATTGGAGAAAATTGGTTGTATACCCCTGCAGCACGAAGTGGTGAATGATACCATGGAAGGACTTCGAAATACACTGGACTCACTAGATTGCGACGCGATCTTGACCAGTGGGGGGGTTAGTATGGGCGAATTTGATTATGTTCGAAAATTGATGGAGGAAGAAGGAGATTTACATTTTTGGAAGGTTGCAATGCGTCCGGGCGGACCACCACTTTTTGGAACATGGAAGGGGACACCATTGTTTGGTTTGCCTGGCAACCCAGTGAGTAGCCACCTCGTCTTTCTGATGATTGTGGCACCTTGGCTTGCACCCAAATTTCCATTGGGCAAGGAGGTCAACGTTCGAATGAAAGATCCAGTCAAGGGGGCCCCAGGCAAAGTCTGTCTGCGCCGCATCCAGATATCTACAGAGAACGGCGAACTTGTTGCTACAACCCACACCCACCAAGGAAGTGGCAACATTCACTCAATGGTCGCCCATAATGGAGTCACGGTCTTACCTCCGGATACGAGTGCGAATACAGGCGACATGATTCCAGCTCTATGGTTACATTAGAATGAGTTCAAGAACAAGCGCGCCAACGCCCGAATATGTCCGACGATAAAGGCTGGATTGTTGTGCGCGGTGCGCGTACACACAACCTCCAAAATATCGACGTGAAAATCCCACGAGGAAAATTCGTCGTTGTTTCTGGTGTATCGGGTTCGGGCAAATCTAGCCTTGCTTTTGATACACTATATGCGGAGGGCCAACGTCGTTATGTAGAGAGTTTGAGCTCATACGCAAGACAATTTCTTGGGCAGATGAAGAAGCCCGATTGCGACAGTATCGAGGGATTATCCCCAGCCATTAGTATCGATCAGAAGCAAGGTAGTCATAACCCCCGGTCAACGGTTTCAACTGTAACAGAAATCATGGATTACTTACGATTATTATGGGCCCGAATTGGACAACCACATTGTCCCGAATGTGGTATTGAGGTTGCCCGTAGAACCGTGCAAGAAATCGTTGACGATGTGATGTGGTATTACGAGGGCCATGGAATTTTAGTATGGTCTCCTGTAATCAGAGATCGAAAGGGAACACACGCAGATTTATTCGCCAACTTGGCCGAACAGGGATATTTATCCGGACAAATCAACGGCCGAGAAGCAGAATTTGAATCCCCACCTACGCTTGAAAAGAATCTCCGCCACAATGTCGATGTGCGTATTGACCGCATGCGACTCAGCCGCTCAAATCGTCAACGACTAACGGAAGCAATAGAATCAGCACTCCAATTGGGTGGTGGCGGGTTGGCCATCGAATCCTTTGAGGTACCCAAATCCAGCACTAAATTATCTGAGGGATCCAGAGCCAATGAAACGGCTATTGGCACCATTACCCCCTATTCCGAAGAGTTTGCTTGCCCCACCCACGGCGCATTTCTACCCGAGATGAGCCCTCGAATCTTTTCTTTCAACAATCCGTTGGGGGCTTGCCCTGAATGCCAAGGGCTAGGCGTTCAACGTCGTTTTAGTCACGATTTGTGTATCGACGAAAGAGCCACCATTGACGAGGGCTGTGTTTACCCATTTCGTAGATCGATGATGTCAGGGTGGTACAAATCAGTGATGCGACAAACCTTTGCTCATTATGGATTAGATATCCATACCCCGGTTCAAGATCTTGATGATGACGCACGGGATATTCTTCTATGGGGCAGCGGATCAACATCAATCCAGTATGAATTCATAAGCAAAAAAGGGTCATCATATCAAATGAATCGCCCGTGGGAGGGCGTTTTTGGGCGTTTAGAAAGAACTTTTACAGAAACTACCAGCGAACGAACAAGAAACAGACTTTTGTCATACATGACCGACGAACACTGCCTTTCATGTAATGGTGCAAAACTCAATCCAGCTGTTCGTGGCGTAATTGTTGGTGGAACAAATCTACCCGCATTCAATGGCGCCAGCACTCTTGATGCCCTCGCAATCATTCAAATTTGGTCTACTGGAAAAATTGACCTAAAATTCTGGGAGGAAATCGAGCGTACACCACCAGCAATGGAAAACATTCGGGCATTGAATGAAAGAGAGATGTTTATTGGCCGCGAAATCATCAAAGAAATAGCCAATCGTTTGCGCTTCCTAGCCCTTGTCGGATTGGACTATCTAACATTGGACCGCCGTGCAAACACCCTCTCAGGTGGTGAAAGTCAGAGAATTCGCCTGGCGACCCAAATCGGCACACGCCTCACTGGTGTGATGTATGTTCTTGATGAACCCAGTATTGGACTCCACAGCCGGGACAATGCACGCCTCCTTTCCACACTTCGCGAGTTATGCGATCTAGGCAATACACTCATTGTCGTTGAGCACGATGAAGCCACACTCCGTCAAGCTGACTGGTTGGTAGACATCGGTCCAGGTGCTGGCAAAGCAGGGGGGAGGATAGTATCCAGTGGGTCGTTGAAGAAATTATTGAAGTCCAAAGAAAGTATCACGGGAGCCTACTTATCCGGCAAATTATCAATCCCGATTCCAGAAGAGCGAGTCACACCAAATGGTCATTCAATCCATATTAGGGGCGCGCGACTCAATAATTTGCAAG
>JAPKEY010000134.1 GCA_028821815.1 Candidatus Poseidoniales archaeon
GAGGATTCGATGCCTTCGTGGCAAAGATGTCAAGTGATTATGACCAAGACTCCGTACCAGATTCATTGGATTCCGATGACGATGGAGATTTCATTCTCGATGCTTTCGATGGTTGCAATCCCTCTCCCTTCGGTTTCCAATCTCTTGCCTCCACCGACCGTGATGGAGATGGGTGTCGGGATTCAGATGAGGATTTGGATGATGATGGAGATGGGATTCCCGATGAAAATGATGCTTGTCCAAGAGGCTTGACCGGTTGGATACCCGGCAATACAACAGACATCGACATGGACGGTTGTTTAGATGCCATCGAAGATTATGACGATGACAATGACGGGTTTGAAGATTATATGGATCTCTGTCCGAGAGAATATGGAAATTCAACGTATGACTATGAGGAGGGGTGTCCCGATTCAGATGGAGATGGAAGGCCCGATGTGAAAGATCCATTTCCGGGAGATTGGACCGAGTGGGAAGACTCAGATGGAGATGGAATTGGAAACAATTCAGATGCGTTTCCCAATGACCCCACGCAGACTCTTGACTCAGATGGAGATGGATTTGGTAACTACCCCTTCGGTAATTTCCCCGATGGTTGTCCCGATGAATTTGGGACCTCGTTCATCGATTATTTCGGATGTGTTGATTCAGATAGTGATGGTGTCAGTGACATCAACGATAGATTCCCGAACGACCCAGAATTGTGGCAAGATACCGATGAAGATGGAATCGAAGATGAACTGGATGCATTCCCCTACAACCCCTCACAATGGCAAGACTCAGACAGTGATGGGTTTGGAAACAACCCGATGGGGTCGAATGCAGATAAGTTCGTAGATGATGAAACCCAATGGTCCGATGTTGACGGAGATGGATACGGTGACAATCCGAATGGGAATATGCCCGATGCCTTCCCCTTAGACCCCACACAATGGCAGGATTCGGATGGAGATAGACATGGAGACAATCCGAGTGGAAGCATGGCGGATGCTTTTCCCTTCGACTCTACTCAGTGGATTGACGAAGACAATGATGGATTGGGTGACAATCCGAACGGGAACAACTCGGACCCTTACCCCTTCGACAGTGACAATGACGGTTACAACAACAGTATCGACCCGTTGCCATTGTATCCAACACCGGGTGACAGAGATAATGATGGATGGCTAGATGATCTGGATGCATTTCCAAATGACATCACTGAATGGGCAGATTGGGACGGTGATGGGGATGGTGACAATATCGACATCGATGACGATAATGATAATTGGGATGATTGGACGGAAATGCGTGAAGGAACAGATTCGCACGACCCCAATTCATACCCTCAGGAGGACTTTGGAGTACGCATTACAGATAATATTGTATTGAGTGCTTGGGATTTGATGGGTGTTTTCGCAGGTGTACCTTTGGCCTCCTGGTTAATCTTTGGATTTGTCACACGCAATGGTCGCACTGAGATTTTCGAAGAACGGATGAGGACAGCGAAGACACGTGGGGAATTGGAAGAGGTTGCCACAGAATATGAACGGGCCTTGATGATCCGATTGATTGGTCCACACCAGGGAATTCGTCTCGAACGTGTCAGAGCCGAACTAGACGATGAAATCGAAATGAGCGAGGCTGTATTGACGGGAATGGATGAGGATGATCTTGGACCCGTGGTTACAAGCCCTGATCAAACGGAATATACGGAAGAAGAACTGGGTATGCAACCACCTGAAGATGCTGAAATTATTGAGGATGGTAAGGGATACGAATGGGTTGACCAAGGTGATGAAAAATGGTATCGAACTGCTGAAAGTTCATCGTGGACCAAGTGGGAAACGTGATTCAGAAGGTACCCATTCAACCGAAGGCTACGTCAAGAACCATCATCACAGAGAATCCAACCATGACACCCATGGTTGCAATGTCACCATTGCCACCCCGGTGCGCCTCTGGGATTAATTCCTCAGCGACAACGAAAATCATTGCACCAGCTGCAAAGGCCAATGCATAGGGAAGGATAGGAGCAGCAGCAATCACCAATGCAGCACCCAAAACTGCAGCCACTGGCTCAACGGTTGCTGACAATTGCCCCCAAGCAAAACTCTTCCTTCGCGACAAACCTTCACGGCGAAGAGGCAAAGATACTGCGGCTCCTTCGGGGAAATTCTGGATGCCTATGCCAATAGCCAAAGCGATGGCCGCACCGACAGTTGCACCGGGCAATCCAGATGCAGCGGCTCCAAACGCGACTCCGACAGCCAGACCCTCGGGGATATTATGCAGAGTAATTGCTGAGACCAACAGCATGCTGCGATGCCACGATGTCTTGACCCCTTCCGTCTCTTCGGGTGGTGCGCCCGGATGGAGGTGGGGGAGATACATGTCAATCATCCTCATACCGACACCGCCTAACATGAATCCCACCAATGCAGGAAACCAAACGGGTAAGTCCTTGCCTTCTGATAGCTCAAGGGCAGGAGCGAGTAGTGACCAAAAACTCGCTGCAATCATAACGCCACCCGCAAAGCCGAGCATGGCATCGAGAACCTTGCGATTGACTTCTTTGAAGAAAATGACCAATCCTGCTCCAGCAGCGGTCATGAACCAAGTGAAAATACCTGCAATCAACGCTTGCTGAATAGGGCTGAAACCCTCCATGAATGTCACAAGGCCCATCGCAATCAGTTGAATCGACATGACATTGGTTGAAGAACATTCTCAAGAGGTGGGCCCTTCTCCCATATCCAATGACCCAACGAGTTCTTGAGTGGGTTACAGCACGTTTACGGGATGGAGAACCTGTCGCTCTGGCCAGTGTCATCACTGCACAGGGGAGCGTGCCAGGGAAACCGGGCGCTCACATGGCAGTCACCGATTCCGAAGTCTACGGAACCATTGGAGGAGCCGGGCTTGAGATGCAGGTGATGAATCATCTGAGAGAAATTCTGCTATCCAATGAGGGGCGAGTTGAAACCTATCAATTACAGAAAGAAGCCAGTGGCTCTGCAGGCACCCCACTCAACAGTCTGTGTGGTGGCATCCTTACAGTCGCGATGGAAGTGATTCAACCGATGCCACATATCTTGCTCGCAGGTGGTGGCCATTGTGCACAAGCAATTGCGGATGCGAGCGCACCTTTGGGTTGGTCGATATCCGTCTTAGATACTCGTCCCGAATATGCATCCGAAGAATTGTGGCCTGATGCCGAAGAATGTATCGCTTCACAGCCAGGTGACTTCCTTGCGCGCGAAACAACTGAATCTCTAGCCCGTTTCTCGCATATCCTCCTGCTAGGGCATGATTGGGCCATTGATGAAGCACTTCTAATCGGTTTACTCGAACGTACTGAAGGACGACCATGCATCGGTTGTATCGGTTCTAGATCCAAGTGGCAATCTTTTGAGAAAAGTGCCCTCAATTCAGGGATTCCACAGAATGTACTCAACACTGTGATTTGCCCCATCGGCGTCAGCATTGGAGCCGAATCGCCACAGGAAATTGCTGTTGCAGTCCTGGCCCAAATCATTGCTGAAACCAAGGGTGTTGAACCCGCTTCGGCAACATGGAGAGATTAGACTCAATCTTCAATGCAAAATAATCGCTAATGAAGTATGCCGGGGTATACTTCATTATACCTTGCAGTATCCCATTTTTGATGCAAGTTGTTCACATCCATTGGAATCCAACCAAAATGGCTGTTTTCGGTTTGAATGACCTGTTGATTCCTTGTTCCAAGGTGGAGGTTGTCGCCCACCTCTCTATTTCAGAAAAAGGGGTTCGAGCATTGGTTCGCTGCGATTTCCGAGAGGGTTTTGGGCCAGAAGATCTTTCTAATTCAGAGTATTTTACCTTTGAAACTTCCTTGCATGGAGAAAATGGCAACCCCCCCATTGTCATATTCAATTCTCATCCTTTAGCAATTGCAAGCATTGACTTCCCCGATATTGCAGTTCTTCCACCCTACTCAATAACAGATGACGGCATCTCGATTTCACTTCGAGGGGTACCAAGTGGCATCAGCAAATTCCTTGCATTGGCGAATGATGTCATGCCACCTGATAGCATCAAGGTCGTGAATGAAGAAGAAGTTCAAAATTGCCCCCGTAACTTGCTGGGTGAACGCCAATGGGAAGTTGTGCAGGCTGCAGTTCAATGGGGCTACTATGACGATCCAAAAGGCGTGTCAATGCGGCAGATGTCAGAGCGCCTTGACATGGCGAGATCAACCCTTGGTGAGCATTTGCACAATGCCGAAGCGACACTCATGCGCTGGTTGGTTGAACAAGAGTGAATCACTCTTCTTCGAAGTGAAC
>JAPKEY010000135.1 GCA_028821815.1 Candidatus Poseidoniales archaeon
CCTTCCCCGGTGGTGGCGTCAGTCGCATCGACCGTGGCCCCTTGTTCGCCTTGTGCCGCGAGATGGTCGAGGAGGTCGGTCTAACGCCGCAGTTGACCCACGTCGATACGAATCTCCGAGCGGAAATCCTCTCCGACAAGAACGTGTTCGTCGCCGCAGTCGACGATGGCCGTATCACACTTGCAAGCGATGGATTCCATGTCATCTCGGAACGGACAACACCACCGCTATCGCCGCTACGTTTCCACAACCACTTCTTCACGGCTAAGTGTGAGGTCGATCCGATTCTGGAAACGGGGGGGCGTGTTGAATTCGATGCCTATCGCTGGGCCACGCCTGCACAGTTGCTCGAGGAATGGTTGAATCATGAGATTAAGATTCCGCCGCCCATAATCATGCTACTTCGTGATATTGTAGGCACGGAACTCGAAGAAGCGATACAGATTCTAGCTAAGGACCCACCTTCGAATAATAGTAGAATCGAGTTTGCGCCCGGTGTCGAATGTGTGCCAATTCCCACAAACACTCTGCCTCCCTCTACCCACACTAATTGCTACGTTCTCGGCGTGCCGGGCGGACCTAGAGTTATCATCGACCCGGCGGCGAAATGCTCTGAAGGTCTCAAAATTCTGGAAGAGAAGGTGAACGACATCCAACAATCAGGGAGTGATATTCTGGCAACTATTTTCACCCATCGTCACTCAGACCATATCGGTGACCTGAAGGCCATTTCAGAGATGTACACCGCCCCAATATGGGCGACCGTGGAGACCCACGAAGAAATCACTGCTTGCGAGACGGATTCAGTTTTGAAAGAAGGCGACTCATTCCAGTTAGACGATGTCACTTGGTCTGTCATCGAGACGCCCGGCCACTGTCCTGGACAAATCTGCTTAGTTTCCAAAGCCGGCATCGTTTCTGCTGACAATGCTGTCCAAGTGGGCACCATTCTTGTCCCGAGTAGTGAGGGAGACATGACCGCATACATCGAAGGATTACATCGTCTTCGTGACTTAGATGCGAACTTACTGTTCCCGGGGCACGGGCCGATGGTGGCTAACCCGAACAAGTTGCTCACGCACTATATCCGTCACAGGGAAAAGCGCCATGAGGCTGTATTTTCAGCTTGGCAGAGTGGTCTTCGCGAAATCGGGGAATTAAGTCATGCTGCATACGCCGATACACCCGACGCACATCCATTGCTGAAGGTCGATCAAACAATAAGTCATCTTGACGCCTTGCGAAATGAAGGCAGAATCTAGGTGAAGATTGAAGCACACTGTACCTGTGGCAATATTGTAGGGATGGAACCGAAATGAATCCCACCGAAGTGGCAACCCTACTCAACAATCCTGATTGTAAAATCGAGGTTCGGCATATTGAGGTCGCAAATGGGTACCAATTGAGGGTCTATTCGTTCACACCTAATCAAGCGAGTACAGCCCGCCCCGTTATTTTCATCCCAGGGTGGACCAGTGTCATGGATGGCTGGGCTCCACTCCTTTCAACATGGGCTGAACAACGTACCATTCACTATATTGAAACCCGTGAAAAGCGATCAGCAATCGTTCCGAAAAAAGTGAAGGTACGTGATTTCAAAATGCTTCGCCATGCTGAAGATTTGAAGGCCATTATCAACCAATTAAATCTTGACTCAAATGTCTTGTGGTTCGGTTCATCTTTAGGTGCAACAGTTATTCTGCACGGTATGTTCGAAGGACTTCTCGAGGGTAAAAGTGCTTTCTTGATTGCACCCAATTCACAATTTAGATTCCCCATTTGGATGGTGCCGTTGACAGCAGCACCGTGGTGGTTCTACTCACCTCTCATCCGCCTCGGCCTCCCGTATCTCAAATGGCGTTTGAAGGAACCCAAGCAGTATATCCGCTACAAACGAACATTGACTCAAGCCCACTTACTTCGGTTGAAGAGAAGTGTACAAGCCAATCGACGCTATGATTTACCGACAAATCTAGGTCGGATTGATGCCCACGTCGCCATTTGTATCGCAGCATCCGATACGTTGCATACAGGGACAGATTCGCATGGTATTGCCGATGCGTTACCAAACGGAAGTTTAGTTGAGGTGCCCAGCAATCAGTACGCACACGAAGCCGACGTTATCGCCGATATCGATGCATGGGAAGCCTCTAATCTCCAGTGATGCTAATAATTGAATCCGCATCGGCTCTGCTATGAATGCCACCCTCATGCTCTTGGTCGTTGCCATAATCATCGTCCTCGTAATGCTTCTAATATGGATTTACAGCACATACAACCGACTCGTTGATCTTGAGGAAGAGACCAAAAATCAGTGGCAAAACCTTGAAACACAAATTGCTGTTAAGGATCAGAAAATTGGGATGGTAGAGGAATCAGATCTCGTACAGGTTGGACTGGAGAGCCACATCTATGACAAGATCGTCGAGGCACGCAAAATGTTTGCTGAAGCCAAGAGTACTGGAAACCGTTCTGCTTTGGGTCAAGCTTCTGGTATGATGGATTCCCTCATGCCCCAGGCCCTTGCTTTTGCTGAATCTAACCCCCAACTGACCTCGCACCACGTCTTGGTCGAAGGCCTCCAACAAGGAGTATATGCCATCTCAAAAATGGCCAGTGAAGTTGAAGAATACAACCAGAGCGCCAAGAATTACAATACATACGCTCGAATGTTTCCTGCAATTCTTGTTGCCAAAATGATGGGATTCCTTCCTGCTGATTACTTTGATGAGTACACCCGAGAAGAGGTCAGTTCTATGTTTCGTCGTCGGGCCTCATTGGGTAGCTTTGTCGAATCCAAGTCTGAAGCTGATGTTAAGACGGAGGAACTCCAAGATGAGCTACAAGCCATTGAAGCAGAAGCAGAACTGCTTGAGGCTAAAGCACGTCTTGCAGAACTCAAGGAATCATTAGGTGAGTAAGTAATTAGCCAGACATGGCGACCATCACCAGGCCCGCTACAATCAGCATGAAGAGTGCCCCCAAGCGACTCAGCGAAGATATTTTGGGCTTCAATACTGAGAATTCAGTCCCTTTACGGAGTTTAGCAGTCCTACGAACCGCATCCTCTCCAACCGCAATCAGTGTATGGTGGACACGCGAAGAATTTTGCGAAACCATTCCTTTTGGAATATCATCGAATGGCCTCGATTTGATACGTGCCATCAAATACACTGGGTCGCCCAACCTCAAGGCCCACAGTGCCCACTCATGCTTTCGAACATCCCTGCCTTCATAGAGGGGGTTTCCACCACTCCCCTTTGGTCTCGAATCTCGAGACCAAATTACCTGACCCATATCTGAGTTTTCAAACGACTCAATGTCGACAATGATTCCACCAGTTCCATCGTGGAGCATGAAATCTCTCCGGTCACTGTCGCTACGAACAAACTTCCAATTGCAGACTTCTCTTGTTTTCCAAGATTTAGTTTGATCATCATAGTATCGTTCGATATGACATTCATACACTCGGTAATTCCACGACCAAGCAACCAGATCATCAAACGTCCAACTAGGGTCACGGTAACCATCCACATGAACCAAATCCAATGGCAGGAATGTTGCCGGGCGAACTTGGCCAACCAATTCAGTGTGGCCCGCATCGACGTATTTGACAATCGAAGTGATAGTATCCCATGCTTCAATCACACCCTTGTTCCACCATTGCGAGATAATGGTTGAAATTGCACCAAAAACGATGAGTGCCATGGCGAACGGTGCAGCCCCTTCCCGTTCCTCGCTGGGGAATCCTAGGAACAATCCCATAACGAAACAAACAGCAAACGCATGCCAGAAAAGTCGGGATGTAATCATCGGGGGTGTCGCATTGAACAATTTCCTGTATCGATTATGGCGGGGATGCTCGGAAAAAATCAGTTCTTGCACATCTTTCTTTTCACCCCGATCTAATAACTTCTGCATATAATTTGACGCCTCAACCTCACTATCGAACCGCTGCGCCTCACCACCACCACATTCAACACATTGTTCACCCGCAACTTTTCCTTTTCCCCCACAGCCTTCACAATCAGACTCTTCGCCATCATAGTAGACAGCCCATTGCTTACCAATTTTTTCAAAACTGATTTCCGGGCCATCCATTTCAAATCGTGCTAGAGGGTCAGGCAACCATTGTTTGAATTTCTCATTCCATTCAGGTCGTTCTAGATGCCATTGGGATGGGTGCATAGGTGGAAATGGTTCCACTGACCATTGGTCAGATGCACCAGGAACAAAATCTGACATCATAATCGCGAATGGATTGGGGCTGGCAAAACCCAT
>JAPKEY010000136.1 GCA_028821815.1 Candidatus Poseidoniales archaeon
ATCCATTTTTACATGGATATATTCGATCGGAACCATTGTATCAAGGGATGATTGTAATCCCAAGCATTCACCTGCAATCACACGAACCCAAACACCATCTTTCTCTGCGGTTGGAGATTTTTCCGCCGGAATATCTTGATAACGAGGTTGCATCATCTTATGCTTTGCAGGAAGATTAATCCAAATTTGGAAACCATGCATTTTGCCTCCAGTTTTTTGAAAATCTTCATGTGGTTCTTCGGAATGAATGATTCCTCTGCCCGCAGTCATCCATTGAATATCCCCTGGGCATAATTCGCCTTTATTTCCCGTGCTATCTTCATGCTGCATTTTTCCATCTAGCAAATATGTGACAGTTTCAAATCCTCGATGTGGATGCCATGGTGCCCCTATTGCTTCACCAGGACCGGTGATGTTTGGCCCCATTTCATCCAGTAGCAAGAAGGGACTCATGAGTCTCCCCATCGCAACTGGCCTACGAACTTTGAATCCACCACCCTCAAGAACGGTGTGCGTGGGGATGATGTGGTTTACACTACGCATTACAATGTCTCCAACAAAACATTCGAATAACCACTTGTATTTGGGTTAGATGGTATCGAATCTGAGAGTCACCATCTAGACCGTTTCAAAGGGCTTTCAGTACGTCCTTCTGGACGCCAGCCATGCGCTAGTCCAAGATGCCTTGATTTTCACCTAGGGACAAATTTCCAGGAGGTAATGCTGACAAGACATCATCTTGGAGTAAACCTGTTGCCTTGGCAATCCTGGTGGCAACCTGTTCCTTCTTCTCGGTACCCGGCGTTAATCGAATCCATCGCTGACAAATATCACTGATTACATCGTGTGTACCGACGATTGGTAATGGAATTCCATTAATGGCCACCATTCCGAGTGTGATTTCCATACCGAGATCCTTGTACCAATGCCGATTGCCTCGTACCACAAAGGCACCTCTTCCAAGAGATTCACCTGATTCAGTAGTTTTGCTGACCTGCCCCTGCCTAGCATGGAATGCTGTCGCAGCAGCTCCTCCACTGCCCCATGCACGCGACCAGCAAACCGCCATTTGTGCGGCCCCTGGAAGTGCATCTTCAGGGTGCTCAGAAATCTCAAGAGATTGGGTGAGGCGTAACGATGGAACTCCTTCGGGAAGTAATGGATTGGGGTTGGGGTCTTCTTCAAATCCTTCTTTCAGTTTGAGTGTACAAGATGGAGCCCCATGTAGATCAGCATGGAAATACAGGTCTGCGGGGCTGAGGTGCTTCTTGACGAGTTGATCATTGCCCTTGGCATCCCGCCCGCCGACGAGCAGTTGCCCGCTGGACAGCATCGTCCAGCGATTTCGCTCAAACCAGAATTTCTTGGTTCGTTTGATGGTACTCACACGTCCAGCGGCCTCATCTTTGCCTCGTGTCTTATCGACCTTCTTCTGACGTTTTTGGGTATCTGCAAGAGCACTCTTTGCACCTTCAGCTCGCTGCTTGTCCTTTCGCCCTTTGTCAAAATATCGTTGTGCATTCTGATGAACGGTCTGATCAATTTGCAATTCCACAGTCTGGCCTGGTTCACCACTCTCATCGGGTAACTTGGCTTGAATGGTTCGAGCTGCAGGGTCTGCAGATACGATCCAATCAATTTTCTTGATAGCTGAACGCGTCTCATCCCAACCGATTTCCTCAATTGATTGTGTCATTTGATTGAGAAGGGACTCTACATGTGCCCAATTCGCTTGAATCGATTTCCCCACATCCTGTTGTTTAGCACCTTTTGCAGTCAACTTGCCGACCGCGGCTGCCTGTTGATCTTCACGTCGTGCCAACTTTTCTTCTTCAGAATCAGATTGTCCTGGTGCAGTAACTTCAGCGAGTTTCTCAGCTTCTCTGCGAGCCAGCGCATTCGAATCATATCCACCTTTCCAAGCATCAATTGCTTGGGATAACGATTCAAATTCCATCGACAGTGCATCGTCTGACAATTGTACAGGTCCAACTTCAAGGCAATGTTCTTCCATTTGGGCATCGTGTTCCACCAGATTGGTAGAGGGTTCAAACAATTCACCCACCATAGCGGTAGCCCCCGAATCGCCAATTTGCTCAATCATTTTCTGGAATACTTGGTAGAGTTCACCCACTCCTTGGATTTCAGCAGCACTTTGAGTTGGTTCTAAGCCCGCCAATACACAAAGAGTGTGGGCATAAGCGCTACCCAAGCTCATCTTTCCAGCCAATGTGTGTACAAGATCTCGGTCCGACTCTTGAAGCACCGCCTGCAATTCCAATTCGGTCCAAGTGCGTGGATCCATTGGCTCAGGTGGAGCAACATAGGCTTCACCCCGCTTGATGGTGCGTGTCTCATACGTCACGTGCGTCAAGGGTTGTATGATGATACCGTCTTGATCCAACAATATCACATTGCCATTGCGAAACATTTCGATAACCAAATCCCGACGCCCATCCTTGGTGTCAAACTCCAACACGATGATTCGGTCAAACCCCAATTGTTTTGCACCCATGAGACGGGCATTTGACAAGTGCTTGCGAAGCAACATCGCAAATTGAGGTGGATGGGTGGGCATTGGACGGTCGCGTTGACTGAAGTAAACGCGTTGACCGCGGACGATGACAAGGTCACATTTAGCAATCACTTTAGGATTCAGACGCAATACAACTTGTTCGTAATGAGGCTGATACATCTTCCTGCACCGAGCGCCCGCAAGGGCATTGATGTCTAGGGCCATTCGCGCGATATCGAATGAAGACATCTGGTCACGCATGGTTCGCCCTCATGTCAAGCCGAACCCTGCCTCTTCTTGAGCCAATCGCTTATGACATACGGCGTGCAGCGCAACTTCGTGCGCCAAATGGATTCCCCTGGTGGTGGCCTTGCCGACTTGAGGCGACCGGAACGTAATCCTTCACCAGGCAGTGAAGTTGGGGGGGAAATCGACGAGGCCCTTGCGATGTTCTGGTATCGAGATTTGTTGCGTACAGGAACCGATTCCCCTGAGGTTGACCCCGATTGGGGAATTCATGTCAATGCAGATGCTTTGGTCGAGTGGGCTGCCCGTATTGCCACAGCAATGGAGCGCGATGGGGTGGTAAATGCACCTACCATGTCGCTTGACCTTGCGTTCATCTTTGGATTTGACCACTGCTTTTTCCACCACTGTGTAGATGCCCAAGTCAGTCTACACATGATGCGCTTGCATGCAGCAGGTCAACCACTGCCCGATTTGCGTGCTCACAATCGTGAATGTTGTGAAAAGCTACACGATTCAAGAAACGAACCACAATGGTGGTTTGCGATTGAAGAAACACTTGCAAATGCACATGTTGCCCGTGATCCGACACGTTTGGGTGGTTTGAGGGAAGCATTTCTGCGATATGGAATTCTGCCACAGCCCCTTGATGGTTCTCGGGGCCCTTGGGCCCTGTGGGAACAAGTTGCCATGGATGACGGCGCATTCAAAGCACTGTCACACATGGTTTGGCTTCAGCATTTATCGGGTGAAATCGACCCACTGGGCATTCTATCTGAAATTGAGATGAAAATCGAAGAGGGGGGCAATGATGCTGCTTTCAATCGAATGATTGACCTGATTATCGAAGCGTGTGAACCCCAGCAACAGGGTGAAGATGGCGGCCATGATCACGATTGGATTGCAGATTTGTATGGTGTGCCCCGCCTTCATGCATTCGGGGGATTCACCGAAGGTTTGTTCCGACGCTTGGATGTACCCATCTGGTTCCATGGTGGCAATGGCCCAGATCTCATTCGCCGATATGATGCACAGCGTGGAGAGTGGCCATATGGGACAATTGAGCGATTGTATGGGCACTTTAGAACGAGTGAAGTTTCCGGGGAATGGAATGACCCATTCACCAGCGATGATGATGAATTTGAACTATCCCCATAGGTGACGTTCAAGGATTGGCTCGATTTCGCAGTCCCATGAGCGGTGAAGGTCCCTTTGCTGAGGGTGATGAGGAACCCCTTCTTCCCAGGATATTTTGCTGGACATGGCCTCAATCAATCTGGTCATGGGTTTTCTGGGCCTTAGGATGCCTAAGCATGGGGTATGGCCTCACCTCGAGTTTGGCTATGATGGATGTGGATGGCTTTCCATTGGTCATTATTGGCCTACTCATCATGGGTTTTGCCAGCCCAAATCCATTCGCTATTATGATGTCAGATTTTGTTCCAGGTGCATCTAATCAATGGTCAGTGGAACCATTTCCTCCTATGCACCCATCC
>JAPKEY010000137.1 GCA_028821815.1 Candidatus Poseidoniales archaeon
CAGCAGCAGTAGAGGAAGTTACAGATTCAGTAATTGATTTGCCCGACCCACTGGCTGCTCTAGACATCCTAGGTTCTGCACCAACTCCAATACCACCATCGGAACCCGCAATAGACGAAACTTTGGCTACTGCTGACTTACTGGCTGCTTTGGACTCGTCATCGGCTGACGATGCTAAAGAACCAGAACTTAGTGTGGCTGATTACAAGTGGAAAGACACTGTGCTGGAAACAGTTATTGACAAATTCAGTATTACAGATCGTGATGCGTTTTTAGTTCATGCAACTGCTTTCGATGCCAATAAGAACCTCTACTTGACAAAGAGTGAACTGACACAGGCAGCGAAAGAATGGGTTGAAATGACAACTCCAATTGCAGATTTAGAAACTGTTGATGTGCCTGTAGAAAGCGTTGCGGTAGCCTCGGACAAACCTGAAGCAACCGCCGATGAACCTGAAATTGCTGATTTGGAAATAACACCTACTGAAACACCACCAGAACCTGTACCAACCCCCGCAGTAGTGGATTTACCCCCACCTCTGCCTGCACCTCCAGCGATTGAATTACCTCCATTGCCTGCCCCTGCTCCCGGAGCAACTGTTGAAATTCAAGAGGATGTAGTGCAAGATAGTGCGGTGGAAGTAGCTATTGAAAACGACCAAACAGAGGATTACCGTGAACTATGGAAGCGCCGTTCTGACAAATCATTACCACAAATGTATGGTGCCATAGATCGAATTGGAAGTGGGGAAATCGGGTCACTACTGGATAGATATTCAGATAGATTTGGGCATGAGTTGGACCGTGAAATTATTGTAATGCGTAGAGCCGAACAGGACTCAAGACGTGAAGCGGTGCCTGTAGTCGAATTGATTTCAGCACCAGAACAAGAGGATGACGAAGATGAACTCAAATCGCAACTTACTGAGGTTGAAGATATTCTTCGTCCACTTCAACAGGCATACAAGGCTGCTGAAAGCAATTCAGAAAAGAAGCAAATGGCCCCTGCTTTGAAAGCGTTGATTGCTGAACGGAAGATTTTACTCTCGGTCATATCGGGCGAATCTGATGAAGATGCACTCGATGCGATTCCAGTAAGGCCGGAAATTCCCGATTATTTAGGGGCCGCCGATGGTGACCAGGCAGATGTTGTCGAATCTACTAATGATTTCGATGATTTCTTCAATATAATCAACCAATTGTTGGGTGATATGCCCGAAGATTGGGTAAATAATTTTGTTGAATCCAAAGGGTTTGCACTATTCCAAAAAGTTGGCGCAGATCCAAGTGGTGTAAATGAAAATACACGAAAGAAATTCTTCAATATGATTAACAACGAACTTGGGAGCATGCCTGAAGATATGCTCGATGCCTTCGTGGCTTCACCCGAGTTTGAATTGTACAAAAGCATAGGCGAAAGGTACGGAGAGTGAATCCATGGGACTCCTTGAAAAAGCAGGCAAAATCAAAGATGATGGCAAGCCTAAAAAGGCTGTAGCAAAAGCAACTAAGGGCAAAGCGAAGCCTGTAAAAGCTGTAAAAGCAAAACCTGTGAAAGCACAGAAGGCAGCACGCGAACCTCGTGAACGGGTGGCACGCGAACCCCGTGTGATGCCCGACGGATTCAATTTGGCAGGTAAGGCGGCTAGATTTGCACGCCGCTTGGTTGATTTTATTGTAACTTATGGTGCATTCTTGGGTGTTCTCGGCGCCTTTGCCATGATTGATGGTGATTTTACCTACATGTGGATTGCTGCAATTGCAATGATGCTGCTCAATCTGGTCGTATTGCCTCTTAAAACAAATCGCTCTGTTGGTATGTTTCTAACTAGGACTCGATATGTGAATTATAAAGGAAAACATCCCTTTTTCATGCATCAAATATTGAGTAGTCTTACTGCATTATATGTCATGCTGTCCATTGTAATGATCGGTGTTGGTTCGGGTGCTACCGGTGGTGCTAACTGGACAATTATTTCAATCGGTATTTTCCTTGGGCTGATTCCATTTGCTGATTATGTAGTCACTAAATTGCGCAAAGCAAATGGTGAAACACAAAGTATGTATGATGCTATGTTTGGTTGCTGGTATGTCGTTGCTGAGCGCGCGGATACGGGTGACAGCGCATGGATGTCACGTCTGGAATCGTTAGGAGATTGGGGCGAAAAGAAGGGCTGGTCGGGCTCTGCTACAGAAGACGAGGATGCAGAAAGTAATGATTGATTATATTGTCAAGTCAATTTACCCGTTTGAGCTGATTGGAATTTATTCCATGCTCAAACTGTCCAACCTGAGGTGTAACATTTAATGAGTCCACTATCCTTGATTTTCATATATGCGAGTCTGGCACTCGGAGCATCGTTTCTTTGTTCAATTCTTGAGGCTGTTTTACTGTCAACATCAAGGGGGCATGTCGCAGTATTGGAATCGAATGGTAGTCGCACCGCACCCCAATGGGTACGATTCAAAGAAGATCCTGAACGCCCACTTACTGCGATTTTAACATTGAATACTATCGCGCATACTGTTGGAGCCCTAGGCGTTGGCACCCAGGTAGAGGCAATCCATGACGGGCAATATGCGATGGCGATTGCATCAGCATTATTGACCATAGGTGTCTTATTATTCAGCGAAATTCTCCCCAAAACATTGGGTACAATGTATTGGAAATCACTTTCCAAGCCCAGTGCGTATGTTCTGAATATTTTGATTTGGATTTTGATTTGGGTTGTGATTCCAATTGAAATTGTCCGACGCATGTTTCCTGCTTCCGAACAAGAAACTGTTTCACGTGAAGAATTTGTTGCATTGGCCGATATCGGTGAGGCCGAAGGTACAATTGAAGAGGATGAAGAGAAAGTCATCACCAATCTATTACGGCTGCGTGAGACATCTGTCAGTGAAGTCATGACTCCCAGCGTAGTTATCACAACCGTATCTGCCAACTGGTCTGTAGACAAGGTACGAAAAGAGATCCCTATCATGACCCATGGCAGACTTCCAGTTACAGGTGAGACTGTTGATGATATCCGGGGAATTGTACTGCGCAGTGATATTTTGCGAATGGCTGCAGCTGATGAAGATGACGTTTTGATGTCTGATATCATGCGACCAGTGACATACTGTAATCAGGCAGAATCGGTCGATGTTGCCCTCGATATGCTATTGGATAAACGCGAGCAGATTATGGTGATTAAGGATGAATTTGGAGCCACTAGAGGTTTACTTAGCATGGAAGACATCATTGAAACACTACTCGGTGTAGAAATAGTTGATGAGGATGATCTGGATGCAATCGAGGAAGGGACAACAGCAGAAGACCTTCGCGAATTTGCTAAGGAGAAATTTGCTCAAACCAATGATGAGGCTCCAGACCACGAGGGATGAGGGGTTATGGCCGAAGAACATGTACTCATTTGTGTCGCTTGGCCCTATGCCAATGGACCATTGCACTTAGGACATGTCGCTGGCTGTTATTTACCACCAGATATTCATGCACGCTATGAAAGGGCTTTGGGCAATCGTGTTTTGATGGTTTCAGGTTCAGATGAGCATGGTACACCGATTACAGTTACCGCTGAAACACTGGGAATCTCACCGCAACAGGTTGTTGACAGATACCATGCAACAAACACTCAGGCTTTGCTTGATCTGGGTTGTATGTGGGAACCCAATGTAGACCCACGCGGAGTGGATTTTGGCGGTGCACTATTCAATCGTACGAGTGATCCAGAGCACAAGAAATTTGTCCAAGAGAATTTCAAATCACTGATGAATGCTGGATTGTTTGAGCAAAAAACAATGCAGCAATATTACGAAAATCGTGACGAGGGAGGGAGATTTTTACCAGATCGATATGTGGAAGGTGAATGTCCCAATTGTGGAGAAGATGGGGCGCGTGGAGATCAATGCGATGAGTGTGGTACAACATATGAGGCTCATGAACTCCAAAAACCTCGCTCCAAAATGAATCCAACAGCAAAAATTGAAATTCGTGATACTGAGCACTTTTTCTATCGCTTAGATCGATTCCAACAGGTCTTGGAGCAGCATGCTACTAAACAGAATCCAAAATGGAAAGCAAATGTGCGTGCGATGACAAAACAGTGGTTAGATATGGGTCTTCGCCCACGTGCTGTGACCCGCGACCTTGAATGGGGTATTCCACTCCCACTCGAAGGAAATGAATGGGATGGCAAATGTGTATATGTATGGTTTGAAGCTGTACAGGGTTACTACTCGTGTGCACGTA
>JAPKEY010000138.1 GCA_028821815.1 Candidatus Poseidoniales archaeon
GGATTGCCCAGCCTCGTAGGCATGGGGTGCACCAGACAATTTAACCAAAGTGCTGGATGATGGTGTACTCGAATGACATGTACAACCCACACGCCATGTCGGATCACCTGAACCATCACCATTGTTGTCTGATGGTGGACCCAAATGCATGGCCATACCGGGGCCAGCCAGCAACAGCAAGAGGGAGAGCAACACTGCGAATCGAATCGGGATTCGGGACATGGCAACCCTCTGTAATCTGTTCGACTTTACGTCCGTCCTTAACCGTTGCTTCACAGGGGTGCCCCTAAAGGGCACCCCGGCGAGAATTGTCAGATTAGAGATCTTTGAACGCAGCGTTCAATTCATTCATCATCTTCTTACCATCACCGAATAGCATCATCGTTTTGTCTTCAAAGAACAAGTCGTTGTCGACACCAGCATAACCCACAGATAGGCTTCTCTTGATGACGACCACGACGCGAGCCTTGTCTGCGTCGATAATGGGCATACCGCCAAGGGGGCCTTCGCCAGTGCGTGCCACTGGATTGACCGTGTCGTTGGCTCCAATCACCAAAGCAACGTCACATTCAGGCAATTCGGAATTGATTTCATCCATCTCGATGAGTTGTTCATATGGGACATTTGCCTCAGCCAATAGCACGTTCATGTGTCCTGGCATTCGACCTGCCACCGGATGGATTCCGTAACTCACTTCGACATCTTGTGCCTCGAGTAAATCTGCGAATTCTTTCACCGCGTGTTGAGCTTGACTGACAGCCATACCATATCCAGGGATGATTACACACTTCCCAATACCATCACAGACCATTGCCACCTCTTCAGGATCACTACCCATCTTGGTACGAGTAACAGTTTCTTTTCCGCCACCTCCAAATGATTTGAACAAGACTGCTGTCAGTGTTCTGTTCATCGCTTTGCACATGATGAATGTCAATACCAGGCCCGCTGCACCGACCATTGAACCAGCAATAATGAGTACGTTGTTACCAATCACGAAGCCTGTGAATGCAGCCGCAATACCCGACATCGAATTCAGCAAACTGACAACAACTGGCATATCAGCACCACCGATTGGAAGTACAAACAAGATGCCGAGTAGCCCCGATGTGCCTGCGAGTGCGTAGATGTAATCTGTATTTTCAGGCTCTTGGATGGTGAGCCAGATGAGTACAAACGATGCTGCTAGCAAACTACATTTGACGATGTTGAGCCAAGGGGGGCCCCATGTTGGGAAATTAACCCATTTTCTTTGTCCGCGATCGTCTTTCTTGGACAATGGGATGTAAAAACCACCCTTCAATTTGCCCATCGCCATCAGACTGCCAGTCAATGTCAACCAACCAACCAAGCCCGAAAGCCCAATTGCAACCCAAGTTGCATACAGTTCAACGCCTGGTTCAGGAACATTATTTTCGTGAATTCGCTTCAAGACTTCAGAAAGTCCCACCAATGCAGATGCACCGCCACCAAACCCATTGAACAATGCGACCAATTCTGGCATGCCTGTCATTTCGACACGAGTGGCCATCCAAACACCAATAATAGTGCCAACAGCCAAGCCACCGGCAATCAATTCAATACCAATAATCCCATTGCTTTGCATTTTGGCCATGGTAACCAGAACAGCGAGGAGCATCCCGTATGCACCCAAACGGTTTCCATCTGGAGCGGTTTTTGGGCTAGACAATTTCTTAATACCCAGAATGAATAAAGCGGCAGAGGCAAGGTAGCCGATATCCCAAACAACTGTATCAACCATTTCAGTCACCTCTCTTTCGATTCTTTCTTCCAGCAATCATCTCTAACATACGGTTGGTGACCATGAAACCGCCAACCACGTTAATGGTGGCCATCACCAATGCAGCAAATGCTAGCCAAGCGGCCAAACCAGGGTGACCATCATGAAATTCGGTGTTGGACAAAAACAATGCACCGACAATGGTGATTCCTGAAATCGCATTCGCACCTGACATCAGCGGTGTATGCAATGTGGGTGGCACCTTGCTAATCAATTCAAAACCAAGGAAGATTGCCAGAATGAATACGGTAATACTCGCCACTAGGGTTGCCAATGTCAAACTCATTCAATCACCCCCGCTAGCCGTGTTTGTTTCTCATGAATTTCACCGTTCATACACACCAAAACCCCTCCCATTCCTGAGACATAGAAATCACTCCCTTCAGGTGCACCAAAGAGAATGTCATCTTCCGGATCAATCACGATTTCCCCTTCCTTGACCAGCGAGGTCACAAAGGTAGTCAGATTGTTTGAATATAGCATACTTGCAGTTGAAGCAAGTTGACCGGGCAGATTTGTAGTGCCAACGATTGTGACACCATTTTCAGTGGTGATGACTTCACCTGGTGAAGTAAGTTCACAGTTGCCACCAACATCGGCGTTCATGTCCACAACGACTGAACCTGCTTTGAAATCGGCAACTGCTGATGCCGGTACGGTGATTGGAGCAGGGCGCCCAAAAATTCGTGCTGTTGTCACGATGACATCTGCATCTGCAGCAACTTCACAAACGGTATCATTCACTTTCTGAATAAATTCAGGCGTCAATGGTTTAGCATAGCCAGACTCATCTTCAAAATCATCCATACCTTCAACTTCGATGAAACGGCCCCCAACAGACTGAATTTGTTCTGCCGTTGATTTTCGTACATCAGATGCGTAAACAATGGCACCCAATCGTTTTGCTGTCGCAATCGCTTGCAATCCAGCAACACCACTGCCCATAATCACAAACTTTGCAGGTCGGATGGTGCCAGCTGAAGTGGTCATCATCGGAATGCCCTTTGAAACCTGTGCGGCACCCATGAGTACAGCTTTGTAACCTGCAAGATTGTCTTGGCTTGAATTCACGTCCATGGCTTGCGCACGTGACAAACGACGGGGAATCATGTCCATACTCATCAGTGTCACCTTTGCATCCATCGCTTGACGGATACGCTCAGGATGGCGAAAAGGATCTGAAACACAAGCCACTATCTGACCCTCTGCAAGCGATGAGAAATCGGGTGGACCGATGCAAATCAATAGATTGCAGTCCATTGCTTCTTCGCGCGTGCTGATGGATGCACCCTTTGCTTCATATTCAGAGTCGGAATGGTGGGCGTGTTTCCCAGCACCTGATTCAATCATCACTTCAAAACCTAATTTGGCTAACTTTGGAATAGAATTCGGTACAATCGCAACACGAGTTTCATCGCCACTTTCAACAAGAATGCCCAACTTCATTTCATCGTCTCCGAATTCGTCACCCAACCCCATAGGGGTTGTATGATGGAATCGACCATCAATCGGTTATTGAACCATACGGACTGAAAAACAGGTCTCTAAATCTCATTTCAGAATACGATGCTCGCACCTACTGCAAAGACTGCGACGTCACAAATTGCGTGTGCAATGTATGGAATCCATACACTTCGGTATCGTACATAGAGCCAAGAGAATATGGCGCCACCAATAAACAAGGCGATACTGGAAAGTAAATTTGCCCACCAGGGGAATCCGAAAATGGCCAAGGCCACCGTATGGTGAACAACAAAGATGAGAGCGGACAAGATGATGGCGGGAGTGCCGGTTCCAACAAGAACCTCTGATTTGGTGACCAAAAACCATCGAAATACATATTCTTCAAGCAAGGAATTGACAACTATCCAATATACCGTAGCCAATAGATACACTTGAGGATCCAATAGGCCGACCGGTTCAAGGGCATCACTCAGCAATTTTGCATCGATTGCATCGCCGAGTAAAAACCATGCCAAAAGTATCACAATGCTCATCCCTATACCAAGACCAACGCTCATTGCATAGCCCCCTTGCTCCGGTTTGGACCAAGATAGGGTGCCTGCATCAATCTTGAGGAACCAGATTAGAGGGACACAAAATAACCATAATTTTGTGAGCATGAAAATGGCTTGGGAAATTGAGCCGTCGCCCGCACCATAAGAGAGTATAGTGGAAACTGTAGGGGCTGCTCCTACGAGAACGATGGCCAGCAGGGCGCGGCGTCGTTCTTCCATGAAACTCGTCGTTACCTCCTCCCCTTCAAGGATTACCCTGCAAGGCAACCCCTATGGACATGAGTCCTGCCCATTGCGCAACGAGGAGTGCTCATGAGTGAGGATAATGGAATGAAAAAATCAATTCGTGTTGCTGTTACTGGAGCCGCTGGAAACATTG
>JAPKEY010000139.1 GCA_028821815.1 Candidatus Poseidoniales archaeon
GAACAGGAGTCGGGGTGGTGTAACCTTCAGACTCAACCGCTCGAAGCAATGTATCTGAAAGGCCTAGGGATTGAAAATTTGTCATATTAATCATCTTCTGTTCCGTTTCAAAACCATGATTCCAAGGCAGAACAATTACACCGCGATTCTCTTTGGCTAAATACTAGATTGAAGAAATGATACGTGATTGTTCAAAGTGGCGTATTTACTGAATTTCCAGCCGATTGTATTAGGTGGAGTGATGGTGGTTGAATATCCGTCGAGAGGCTGCAAATAATCACGACTCATAATCACAGAATTAGAATGAGGTCACTCTTCGCGCTGCATGGCCTTGCTCGCAGCATCAAGCATTCCAAGCAAACTGTGGGCCTCATCATTAGTGGGCATACCACGTAAGATGACTCGCCCCAGTGTATCTGCTGCAGAAACCTTCTGATCTTCACGCTTCGCTGATGCCCCTGCGATTTCCTCTGCACGTCGGCGAATCTCTCTCTTCAGTTTAGGGTCGAGCAGGCGTTCGGTATGCACGGTCTTCGGCAAGGCTCTCTCTTGGCCAACCTTAGGAAGCAGTGTTTGGAACCACTCGTAGCAGACAATGGCTACCGTATGACTCAAATTAAGAATCGGATAACCTTCCCAAGTTGGGATCGTGAGCAATAAATCACAGGCTCGCAACTCATCTTGAGTGAGTCCCATGCCTTCTGGACCGAACACAATGGCAACCTTGCCTTCAATTTCTGAAAGACGCTCTCCCAGTTCAGCTGGCAACAGGAAATGGCGGAAATGCACCTTGTCACCATGTTCACGTTTTCCACTGGTTCCGATAACCAGACTTATGTCCTCAAAACATGAATCCCAATCTTGGTGTATTTGACAATCATTGAGTACACTTTGTGCATGTTTAGCCCGGTTTCGAGTTTCCTCAGAAAAATTACCAGCATGCTTGAGGATTCTTAATTCATGAAGGCCAAAGTTGCGCAGACACCGTGCCACGGCTCCGATGTTTCCTTCAAATTGCGGGTCAACGAGTACGATGACAAGTTCACAATTCCATTGTGGGTGAGGTATACTGGAATTGTTACCCATATTCATGCCTCAAATGAATTGACGACATCCTCAGGTATGCGCTCATACAGGAACATCATCCAACCACTCCCTCGCTCTTGATCGGGCATTGGATATGAAAATAGTAAATATCCATTCGATTTGATGTGATTCATGAAATCAAGTAAAAACTGGCGTTGAGGATGATGAACATGTCCAATCTCACCAGATTGGTCGACCTTGAGGGTCGACATGTTTGCACCTCAGTCCTGTCGGCGTTGCATGTAGCAAGTCACGTAACCAGCAATCCAATTGCGCATACGCTTGCTGTCTACATCAGTGTATTCTGCAACAAGCGCTTTGTTGTGGTCAAAATCTGCATTAAATTGATCGGGGTATTCTACGCAAAGACGGATGGCTCGGATTTTGATAAATGACGGTCGAATGTTGCCCATGATATTCACTCCTCAACTAGTTTAACTTCAATCGGGAAGCCTTCTTCACGTGTCACAACAAGGCGAATCTTACGTGGTGGCTTTTGGATGCCGCGTGCCCAAATCGCATGATTGACCGCTTCGTCAATCCATAATTCCTCGTCATCTGTTACCTTCATGTGACGTGCGACGTGCTTACGAATTTCCTTCATCGCGCGTGCAGCCCTCTGCGTGCGTGGTACTGCCCAAGCAGCGCGGAGGGGGACGACCATCTCTTTGGTTTCAGCCATATTCATTCCTCATTCAGCGTTGTAGTTTACTACGTCGCCAGTGGTGACGCTTTGGGTGAGTGGTGACCTTGCGATTGGTTCGCATCATGACCCATACAGGCACACGGCGATTCTGCTTTGTCACCTTGTTAAGGCGCTTCTTTTTGGCGTAGGGTTTGTTACGTGACATGACATTCTACCTCAAATACGACGAATGGTTGTCTCCCGACGGTTACTATCTGACAATCCCTGTAGAATACGCTTGAGCATCTCATCATCCACTGGAATGTTAATGCGATTTGTTTGATGCAGTGTGTACAAATGTTGTTTCACTGTAGATGCTATTTCGGGGTGACCTAATTCGACTCGGGCCAAACGATCTCGCGCTTCAGGTGTTAGAATTGTCCGCATTGCAGCAGCAATTACATTCGCTTCTTCTTCAGCAGCATTTTCATGTGCTTCTGTTTGCAACTGTTGCTCTGTTTGGGCTTGGAGTTGTTGCTGGATTTCAGCCTGACGTGCAGCACGAATTTGTGAAAGTTCGTCATCTGCTACCGACATTGTTTCACCCACGGTTCTCTCTCCATTCAGTACTTGCCAAGACCTGGATAAATTTCCTCAGCTTTCGGACGGACTTCATGTGCGACATTATCGAGCAACTTTTGGCCATCAGATGTGAGTATTCGACCCATATTCACAGTGCCAGCAGCATTACGCCGAGCGGTAATCAAACCCGCGTCCTCGAGTTGTTGTAGGGAGGTGCGAATGACGTGACGGCTGCCAGCTGTAGCACGATTAGGTGCTGAACCTCTGTTCTTAGGGCCTCCAAAGGCCTGTGAAAGATGATTTACGCCAATGGGTCCTAGGCGTCCAACTTTACGAAGAATCGCAGCACTGCGAAGTTGCCACCAGTTTTCTTGTACGGGAGGACGCTCTTTGTGGGCGCCAGTTTTGACAAATTCCGCCCAATCTGGTTGGTTGATTCCATCAATGGCTTCCAAATGCACAGCAAGTGCTGGAATCAGGAGCTCGGCTGGAACATCGTAAAACGTTGTCATGAGAGCCACCTAAGCAAGTCGCCGACTTGCCCCCCATATTTAACGCTGACCGCCCACCTTCGGGAGGGTTACACATAGGGTCATTCTGCCAAGGTTCAAACAGTGCTTTCAGGTGGGCGTTTTGATGAAGAAGGCATTGGCTCAGAATCCGAACATGCTTCGGACCATGATTGGACTAGGGATGACCTTGATTTTAATTCTATCATATGCCGTCTATGGTGCCACCATTGATTCATCTTACTACATGTATCACACAACTAATGAGAGTGTCGAACATGATTCAATAGATCAAGGGTTTAGCGATGAAAATACAACCCAAACTTGGACATTTACAACGAATCGTTCGACAACTTGGTTGAACGTTACAATCGCGGGTGTCGAACAGGATGACCTGATTTCGGTTGGTGTCTCTGATGGAGTATGGTACCACCATGAAATGTTGGGCAACGAAGACGCAGAATATTTCAGTTGCCGACAGACAGATGATGAAGCGTTTGAGGAATACAATGTTTGTACCCCTGCACAAGTGCATAGCATCACCGTGGAACAAGCAGGAACGATTACGATGCGAGGCATTGTTTCCCCAAAACTTCCAATGGGTGGACTGGGCAGCCTCTATGCGGATTCGCTTGAAGAGGCGAAGGCTGAATCTGCTGATTTAATCGGAACTCATAATGGGACTCGTGTTTGGACCATCATACTCGAGAGTAGCGACACAATTCATCCATCCGAATATTCACCTTTGGTGCAATCTGCCACACACGAATTGGAACTTGTCGAACCATTCGAAGTCAATCCTGTAACTGAAATGCTATGGTCAATCTCAGCCTTGATTGGATGTTTTGGAATCGCCCTTGTGATTCCATTATCGATATATTTTGCGTCCAGAGCAAAAGAGCGACGTGAAGAACAAATTCGCAAAGCCGCATTGGAACAAACAAACGGCGATGTGTGAGCCGGACTGTAGACCGGTACGTTGATGAATTCGTCAGAAAGGTGGCATTTGAGGCGCATGCGTATCCCATCCAACCATCCCGCCCCTCGGCTTGCGGTCATTTTGGTCACAGTGATGTTGGTTTCCATCATTCCTGCAACACAAGCAACACAAGGACGGGCTGGTCCAGATATCGCACCTACCGCTGCTACTGTGACTTATGTGAGCAATACTGATCACACCAATCATGCTGCACTCTCATCACAGGATCCATCGTCGACTGGAATGGGTCGACCTGTAGATTTGTGGATTATCGATGGAATGCTCGGATTGCCTCAGAAAATCGAAGTGACAGTTGAAAACCAAGGGGATTCTGCAGCGGGAAGTTTCAATGTAGATGTTGAAATTCTTCATGATGAATATTCCGATTTCATACTTCA
>JAPKEY010000140.1 GCA_028821815.1 Candidatus Poseidoniales archaeon
TTATCGTGAAGAGTCAAAAATACAGGGCTTTGAAGAGGATATAAATGAAGAAGAATAAGGTAATTAATTATTGATTAGTGCTTTCCAATATATTCTCTGTTACACCTCTTTCCACTATAATCAATGAAATCATTGAATAATCGCTCTAAACTTGGATTGGGTGCAAGAGTACACTGATTATCAATTCAATGATGTGCCTGAAGTTTTGATGTGTTGGCGGTAATTTCTTACAATATTATTCTACAGAATCTACAGCTTCTTTACCGATTTTACAATCTAGGGGCTGTAATCAATTTGAGGATGGGTTTTCATGAATCGTTGCACTGCTAAGCACCACGTCGTTGAACATGAAAATTTCAATTTTTCAGGGATGGATCCATATTATCGGGTCCCTGCGCCCAACTTTTTATGGATGGTCGAAAAATCAGAAAAGCACCCATTTGTGGCGCAGTATAGCGTTTAGACAGGGTAATGCTTAAGGAGGTCCCGAATAGCGTCAGAATCAGAGGTAACTCTATGGGAGAAAAGAAGTATTTCGTTCTGATGAAGAGCGGAAAAGATACAAGCCAGGTCTTTGCAAGCCGCCAGCCTCGTGGCGCGGCTTTGAAGGCAGCCACTCGTGGCGCGACAGACATCCACCTAAGAGAGCGTGGCACCAAGCGTGTCCACGTTTTCAAAGGCTGGACCGAAATGGTGACCCCGCCGGCGTCCGCGCCGTCGTGGCTGAAGGCGAAAGGCCAAATCAAGAAGGCCAACGTCAAGAAGCAGCGAGTGGACCACCTGTGATTAGAAACGAAAGAATCTGATACGGTAAACACAAGATAACACACAAGCTCGTCAGAGGCGCTTTGGTGCCTCTGACGGGCTTTTTTTAATTCAATTATTATTCAATTAACGACGAGTTAATTTCGTAGACCCAGCTTTTTCGCAACAATTGTAATTGGATCGTAATATTCTGTAACGATTCTTTCCTTTAGTGGGATAATTGCATTGTCTGTGATATTGATTCCAGCTGGGCAAACTTCAGTACAACATCGAGTAATGTTACAGTAACCCAATCCGAAATCATCTTTGATCATCTCAAGACGATTATCCTCGTCCTTAGGATGCATCTCGAGGTTGGCCAAGCGAACAAAGAAACGTGGTCCAGCAAATTCTTCGAACATTTGGTGTTCCCGCATGACGTGACAAGTATTCACACAAAGCATGCATTCGATACAGGAACGGAATTCTTGGACCCGATCTGCTTCAACTTGATCAAACTTCCAATCCATTTCATCGGGACCTTTGAGCCGTGGGATTTTTTTGTTGAGGTCATAGGCCCATTGCAAATCCGTTACCAGATCCTTGGTGAGTGGGAAAGCTTGCATCGGTTTGACGACCACAGGGGTATCCTCTGGCGTTTCTTTCATGATATCTTCCATTCGTGTCATACACATCAATCGAGGCTTTCCGTTAACCTCTGCACTACAAGAACCGCATTTTCCAGCCTTGCAATTCCATCGGCATGCCATATCTGGAGCGTGTTCAGCTTGGATACGATGAATTACATCGAGTACAACCATGCCCTCATCCATTTCAACGGTGTAATCCACCATCTCCCCTGTAGGTACTCCTTCTTCATCAGGTTCACCGCGGAAAACTCGGAAGGTTACATCTTCAGCCATGTTCATTCCTCCTCATGCAGATCATCTGCATCCAACAAGCCTTTCAAATGTTCTGGGATTGGTGGATACGTCACATGGTTCAACTCCATTCCCCCTGATGCTGCCATAGTGATGACGCTGTTGATTTTACCCCAATGGGAATGGTCAGGGGTTGGGAAATCCAAGCGAGTGTGCCCTCCGCGACTCTCTTCTCTGGCCAATGCAGCCAATGCACACATCTTACAGATGTCAATCATGGCGCCAATTTCCAATGCTTGGTGCCAGCCAGGATTGTAGATTCGGGTTCCCCCTGGTGAAGTTGATGCTTCTCGAACCCGGAAGGATTCCAGATCGACAAGCGCTTCCTGTAATTGATTTCCTTGTCGAATGATACCAACCTTCTCCTGCATCATGTCGCGCAAGTCTTCAACCACCTTGGCCGGATTTTCCCCACCCTCACGTGATAAAGGAGCAAGAGTTTCCGAAATCACACGACCAATCTCGGCTGCATCGATGTCGGCATAGCTCTCCATACCCGCTGCTGTTTCAGCGGCATGGTGTCCAGCCCGTTTTCCAAAAGTGATGAGATCAGACAGTGAATTTCCACCAAGACGATTGGCGCCATGTAGGCCTGTGGCTGCTTCACCAGCAGCATACAAGCCTGGTACAGTGGATTCCTGTGTAACAGGGTCGACCTTGACGCCGCCCATTACGTAATGGGCAGTTGGTCCGACTTCCATCGGCTCCTTGGTAATATCAACAGCAGCCAATTCCATGAATTGATGATACATACCTGGCAACTTCTTCTTCACCTGCTCTTCAGGTCGCCATGAGATGTTGAGATAGGCACCACCATGTTTGCTCGCCCGACCTGCCTCTCTTTCAGAATTGATGGCCTTTGCAACGACGTCGCGCGTTAGCAATTCAGGTGGCCTGCGCGCTGTCGGTGTTTCATCAGCGACAATCGAATTAACCCAATCCATTGCTTCTGCTTTGGTATCAGCGAATTCGTCCCGGTACATTTCGGGGACATAGTTGAACATGAACCGTTCACCCTCTGAATTAGTGAGCATACCACCTTCACCTCGAACTCCTTCTGTTACAAGGATGCCGCGAACACTGGGTGGCCAAATCATTCCGGTTGGATGGAATTGAACAAACTCCATATCACCCATTTCCGCACCGACCCAGTATGCTAGAGCGTGCCCTTCACCAGTATATTCCCAAGAACCCGAACAAACCGCCCAGCAGCGGGTAATCCCACCAGTTGCAAGGATTGTGGTCTTGGCCTTGAAAACGTGTAATGAACCATCGACGCGATTGTATGCAAAACAACCGGATACCCGTCCATCACTCTTGAAGAGATGACGAACTGTGTATTCCATGAATACCTCCATGCCGGTGTGAATCCCGCGTTCTTGAAGTGTCCGAATCAATTCCAAACCAGTAGCATCCCCGATGTGGGCCAAGCGCGGGTAGGTATGTCCACCAAAGTTTCGCTGATTGGTGAGACCCTCTGGAGTTCGGTCAAAGATAGCGCCCCACTGTTCGAGTTCTCGAATTCGGTCAGGACTTTCTTTGGCGTGGATTTCGGCCATGCGCCAATCATTGAGATATTTTCCACCTTTCATGGTGTCTCGGAAGTGGGTTTGCCAAGAGTCGCGTGGATCTTTGTTGGCTAGAGCGGCGGCGGCTCCACCTTCAGCCATCACCGTGTGTGCTTTACCGAGCATTGATTTGCAAATCACAGCTACAGATGCCCCTTGACGGGTTGCTTCAATCGCTGCGCGTAGACCTGCGCCACCAGCGCCGATGATGACGACATCGTACTCATGGGTGGTATAATCTTCCGACATCTCAGATACCTCCCCAAAGCACGTAATCAGTCCAACCGAACATTGGGTCCGTACACGCATAGACGTAGAAATCAGCAAACATCACGACGAACAGTGAATACAATGCCCAATCCTTGTGATGTTCATTCAGTTTGGTGCTAAACTTCCAGAGTTTATGCTTGAGACGTGCAAATTTCGAAGATGTCCAATCATTGGAACCACCTCCAACGATATGCCGGAATGCATGGCATCCAAGTGTGTATCCAGTGAGCATGATGACGTTCAACAGGAGGATGAGGGTGCCAACAGAGACACCCCAATTACCGCCCTCAAAGCGCATTGAGAGATAGACATCGAACGAGAGAATTGGCAAGTAGGCGAGTGCTGCATACATGAAGTAGCGGTGCAAATTTTGGACGATGAGTAGGCCGGTCTCACCTTTGTAGGAATTCCATGGTTTGCTAACTGCGCATGCTGTGGGGTGTTGGAAAAAGGCCCGATAGTACGCTTTGCGATAGTAGTAGCAAGTACCACGAAATCCGGCAGGGAAGATGAGAATGAACATGGCGGGAGATAGCCACCACATCGCTTCAGGCATCCAACTTTGTTCGGTTGGAACAATCAATGGGCTGAACAATGGACTCAAAACATGGCTACCTTGATTCTCAA
>JAPKEY010000141.1 GCA_028821815.1 Candidatus Poseidoniales archaeon
CTACACCCGATTATTGCCCCTTAGATACTGGTTTTTCTTCACAAGACCGCATGGGTTGTCCTGATCTGGATGGCGATGGTTGGTCAGACCCTAGTGGCAATTGGACGTGGGAATATGATGATGCAGATGCCTTCATCGGCGATCCAACACAGCATGCGGATCGGGATCACGATGGCTTTGGTGACAATGCATCTGGAACTAATGCCGATTCATTCCCGGATAATCCAACCCAGTGGTGGGATACCGATGGTGATGGTTATGGTGACAATCATGGGGATAATGATTGGCAAGCTGATAATTTCAGTGATGATGCGACGCAGTGGGCTGATTACGACCGTGATGGATTCGGTGATAATAGCAGTGGAAATCAACCAGATTCCTGTGTGAGCAGACCAGGGTCATCAATGTATGACCTTTACGGCTGTCCTGATTCGGATGGCGATGGATATTCCAATCCTGATCTTGATTGGCCCGCTCATCCTGAAGGATTTGCTGATGCATTCCCTGGTGGTTTGAATGCAATATGTGGTGAGTTGTGTTCCACTCAATGGCATGATGTTGATGGAGATGGCTATGGTGACAACCAAGGTGACAATGTTTGGCGACCAGATGCCTGTGTTACAACACCTGGAACCAGTTCCCGCGACCGCTGGGGTTGCCCAGACGGTGATGGTGACGGTTCGAGTGACCCCAACATCGAGTTGGGGTGGTTACCTCATCCAGCTGGTGATGCAGATGCCTTCCCAGAAGAGCCCTCGCAGTGGGAAGATGCTGATGGTGACGGTTTTGGTGATGAACAGACTGGATTGGAAGGCGACCGATGCCGAGATACCCCTGGAACCAGTCGAAGTGATCGATACGGTTGTACGGATACCGATGGTGATGGCTGGTCCGACCAAGGTGACAAATTTGCACATGATGCTACACAATGGTTGGACGCCGATCGTGATGGCTTTGGTGACAATCCAGATGGCCACCAAGCCGATCAGTGCCCAAACGCTCTGATGAGTGCAGGTGTATCTGTCATCGACCGATTGGGTTGCCCTGATACCGATGGCGATGGTTACTCCGATGCTGACGACAGTTGGCAAGCTTCACCCAAGGGTCAAGCTGATTCATTCCCAAAGAACCGTGTCCAATGGGCGGATACAGACAACGATGGCTATGGTGACAATCCCATCGGTGGTCTTCGCGATGACTGCCCACAAGTTGCAGGTACATCGACAATTGATTCACAAGGCTGCGCAGATAGCAATAGAGACGGATACTCTGACTCTTATGGCGCAGTTCGAAGTCAACTTGCTTTGATGGGTTCAAATCCAACCTCAAGCCTACTGACATTTGTATGGCCACTATTCGTATTCTTCATCACATTCTTTACTGTTCGAATGTCGAATAAAGAGCAACTAGAGGCTGAACAATTTGAGGAATCTTTGGTTGAAGATGGAGGTGTATTTTGATGCGCAATAGTTTTCTAACCTTGTTGATGGTTGTAATGTTATTACCGCTATTGACTACTGTTGTTAGTGCGCAGGACGAAAGCCATATCGTCGTGGCAGGATCAGGTGCTTTTGCCATTGACGAGAATTATGATGGCGACCTTGATTTGGTTCGCGTCATCGCCTCTATTGGTACAAATGCACCTGTGGCTGTAGTCGGTGTCGAAGTCATTGCTGACAACAGTGATATGGCCATATCGTTCTGGAACAACACGACCGTAGATTACGGGGAATCATTCATTGCCAACACCACAGTCAAGGCATGGGAAGATGGAGAATACCAAATCACTCTGCGTGTTTGGGATTTGGAATCTGAATTGTTAACTTACGAAGAGGATCTCGGCATCCACGAATTGATGGCCAGTTTGACTCCACCTGAACTCGAAATGACATTAGAATCTGAAGAATGGATTTTCACGGGAGATACTTGTCTTATTCATCGTGTATCCACCGATTTGGTCGGTGAGCACTACGGTGTGATGGGTACCGTTTCCATTCAAGGTGTACCATGGTTGGTTGGAGAATATGAGACCCCGCTTGATTGCAGTCGGTGGCCAGCAGGAGATTACTCAGTCACTGAGCACTATCGAAATGGCTTAGGGATGAGCACAACAGAGACAATTTCCTTTGAAATTCATGTTCACCCACCACCTGCTTTCATTGTCAATCAAACGGGCCGTAGTACCGAAGCGGGAACACCCTGTGATTTGGAAATTAGCCCAACCGAAGACACACAATTGGCCGAGATGTCAATTCAGTGGGTGGTGGTTGACCCCGCGCAAGATGTAACTTCTTACGAGGACCTTGAGATTCTCGATTGTACAATGTGGGGCCCTGGTGTCCACAAGGTACGTGCAACATTGACCAGTCCTCAAGGTCGTGATACCATGGTTGGCTTCAACGTAGTTCGTTTGCCACCCACACCAGATGCCAGTCTCGATGTGCTCAACGCCAGTGGCGATTCGGAACGCTGGCCAGCGGTGTCACAAGGTGATGAATACGAACCTGAGCCTATTTTCATGAGCATATCTGCAACCATTGCATTGGTCGGTTCTGGGGGCTTCTTGTTTGCACTCATTCTCGGTTTGCTGGTTGGCAACATAATGACTGGTGGGAGCAAAAAGGAAGAGGAAATGTGGGATTCAGTTCCACAAGCTCCTGATAGTGAAGGCCTGCCAACCTTTGTAGACGAATCTGGAGTACATTGGCGTCAACAACCCGACGGCGGTGTTGATTGGTGGGATGTTGCAGAGAACCAGTGGCTTCCCTTCCAGCAGTAATCAAAGGGCATCTACAGTTTGTCGTCCGGGGGCGAATTGAAAGGTTGCCCGACTTCACCCGAATCATGAGCCAATTTAGTACGGACTTTGAATCCCGTCTTCGGACAATATCAAATGGTGCAATCTTTCTAACCATTCTCGTTCTTGCATTGATTCACCTACGTTCGGTAATCGAACCTTTCATCATCGCTATTTTCATCTTTTTCTTACTTGCACCAGGGGCACATTGGCTCAATGATCGCGGTGTGCCCTTGTTCCCTGCCTACGCATTGGTTGTCAGTGCGCTAGCCGGATCTTTCATACTGATTGGTATGTGGTTGTATCAAGATGTATCTTCGTTTGCAGAGGGCATTCCAGAGTATTCGCAAAAGTTAGACGATTTAATTGCTAAATGGGAAGGTAAAACGATTCTTGGTTTCACATTGACTTTTGAGGGGTTGAGTGTATCCAGTGAACAATTGGAAGGGGTACTACTCTCAACATTTGGTGAAATTGGTAATTTCCTCAGCTTGACAATTACCGTGTTTGTATTCCTAATTTTCATCATTCTAGAGGCTGAAACATTGCCCACCCGGGTGGCCGCAGCGTATCCGAATGAAACCAATACACACCTTAAGGAAATGATTGCCGATATGAGTGAGGGTGTGTATCGATACGTGCGAGTGAAAACCATTGTCAGCTTCGGTACCGCTTTTGTGACAGCCATCATATTGTTCACCATGGGTGTACCGGGTTGGTTCCTGTGGAGTGCTCTGACATTCATACTGAATTACGTCCCCCTGATTGGTAGTTTGATTGCTATGATACCCCCCTCTATCCTTGCGATTCTTCTTCTTGATCCGACGGTTGCCATTGTACTGATAACTGTCCTCATCATCAATCAACAGGTATGGGGTCAATTTATTGAGAACAAAATGTTTGGTGCAAGTCTCGATATTTCACCCATCGTCCTTCTCCTAGTCACCGTGTTTTGGTTTTGGCTTTGGGGCATCATGGGCATGGTTTTGGCAATTCCAATGGCGGTAGTCACGAAGATTATTCTCAGTAAAATTCCAGAGACTCGACCCATCTCAATCCTACTCTCTGAAAGAGCACCTGTTACCGAAGAGGAGTAGGTATGGATTGGAGAATAATTGCTGGGTTGATCATCGCAGTTATTCTGCTGTTGATCAATTTCTGGTGGTTTGCTATCGGCCAAAAGAAAGCAAGACATGACCGAAATTGGGCTCCAGATAATGCACAGTTGGCACGTTTCGAAATTGGCGAAGATTCGGTCACCCTGCACAACCGTAGGGATTTCACTTGGCGTACGACCAGAGATTATGACGAGAATTGGGACAATTGGTCATTTGACGCGAAGGATATCAAA
>JAPKEY010000142.1 GCA_028821815.1 Candidatus Poseidoniales archaeon
CGTGTGTTGTTGAACCGACAGGAAATTGTGGTAATTTTCTGAATAATCGAGTAATTGCTCAATGAAAGATGGCACTAGATTGTATGTCACCTTAGTGTCCGTAGTGGACAGAATTCCGGGACTGTCCACATATTCAGTCATGGCATGAACTCTAACCCAAGGCATCTCGACCATTCCGGTCAACTTGTTTTTGTAATACGGTTGGTGCTGGTGAAATACAATCGCTAGATTCAGTGCATCATCGACTTTCTCAATCGGGTTGTCCGAAGTTAGAATGGAGACATTAGAACTGGGTTGAGATGTCGACCTATTCTCAATTTGATACCAATGCGTGAACGCTTCAGCACCATTTTCTGATGCGGGATTCTCTTGTGGGAAAGCGGTCCAAACATTGCCCGCATCTTGCCATTGGGCCCATGCTACAACACCGATATTCTCTGGGGAATCAATGCCATCCCATGGAATTGCAATTTCTGTGTTTTGATTGCCAGACCACCCAATCCACTCAGAGGGGGATGCGGCGCTGTCAACCCACCCAGTTCCATCATAAGTTTGCAAAGAAGAGTAAGAATTGTCCTCAAGCACAAATGCATGATCTGCTGCAAACGGAAGTGTCTGGGCCAGATTCCAGTTTTTTGACAATGGGCTTCCGCCTTCACTGGTGTTCAGATAAACAAACATATCCGCCCCTTCACTTTCACTGGACCAATCGGTACCGGACCAACCAAGGAATAGATGCGTAGAATTCCAAGTCATTCGAAATGTCACAGCATTGGCATCAGAAGATTGGAATGAATCGTTAGGCCAATCACTCATATCCCCATCTAGTGTAATTTCGTCAGGGGTAGTGGCTGTAACCATACCCAACCAAGCCGGTGCCAGAAATAGTGCGACGAGTACGGCTGCGGTCCGATGCATCGCTCCCGCGAGTCCGTTTCACATCAAAGGTTTTCCACCTCCCCTGCCGGAGGCTGGGTATGCGCGAGGCGGGGGTATTGTGTCACATCACATCCTTGCCGTCTGGAAAGTTGGGTCCTGATGCCTTCACATTCATCGATTTAATTGCCGAAGCTGGGATTTCCGTATGGCAAGTTTTGCCAATAACACCACCTGATGAACATCGGAGTCCATATGCATCGACAAGCGCATTCGCAGGATGGGTCAAATTGTGTGATCCATCCTTTGAAGATGATCCAGATCATGAATTGGTTCGAGATTGGCTCAGTGTCAATGCACACTGGGCATGGGATTGGGGGCTGTATGATGTCCTCAAAGAAACACATGACGAAAAGCCATGGTTTGAGTGGCCTGAACCATTACGTGACCGGCATCCAGAAGCAATTGAAGCAGCCATGCAGAGGTATATGCCGCAAATACGAGGTCGGATTATGAATCAGGTTAGGTTCCAACGTGACTGGATGATATTGAGACATTATGCAACCCAAAAAGGCGTCAAAATGTTTGGTGATTTGCCCCTCTTTGTCGCCAAAGATTCGGTTGATGTTTGGGTCCGGCCCCACTTGTTCCATCATGATGTCGTGGCAGGGGTTCCACCCGACTATTTCTCCGAGGATGGGCAACGTTGGGGTACGATGCTATACGATTGGAATGCGCATCGTGAAGATGATTGGACATGGTGGCGAATGCGGATGGCTCGCATTTGCGGCCTGTTTGATATGATACGAATCGATCACTTCCGAGGCTTTGAGTCTGCATGGGCTATTCCCTTGGAAGAGGATACTGCAAGAAATGGACAATGGATGAACGGACCAGGGGATGATATCCTCCAAGCCATCATCGATGTTTCTGGCAATACTCTGATTGTTGCTGAAGATCTTGGAATCATCCCCCTGAGTGTTACTGAACTCCGAAAAAGGCACAACCTTCCGGGAATGTCTGTACTTCACTTCGGATTTGATGACGAAAATGACGATAATCCACACCGGCCCGAAAATCTCTCCAAAGATAGTATTGTTTACACTGGAACGCATGATAATGATACGACTATGGGTTGGTGGGATTCTGCAACACCTGAGCGGAAAGTACGTGTTATTGAGGTTGGACTCGCTGGTGAAAATGCATGTGATACACTCATCAGATTGGCAATGGAATCCCCGGCACCTTTGGCAATTATTCCCCTCCAAGACATCTTACAATTAGGTTCTGATTCACGAATGAATACACCTGGAAAAACCGCTGGAAATTGGGCTTGGAGATTTGAATGGCCGGAATTAACCAATGGAAATTGGGACGCTTTCAGACGCTGAAAAGTGCCTAATCACTGTGGGGTCAAATTCATAGGACTGTGGAAGCGGACCGAGATGGTTAGAATGAGTATTGCCTACCTCTCTGCGGAAGTTGGCTTTGAAAGTGGGCTTCATACCTATTCAGGGGGACTAGGTGTACTCGCTGGAGATCACATCAAATCCGCGGCAGATGCTGGAATCGATCTTATTGGCTGTACACTATTGTATCGAGAGGGCTATGGTCGACAACACTTGGATGAAAATGGAAACCAGACTGAAACCTTCGGTGAGATTGACCCTCACGAGTATCTTTGTGACACTGGAGTGGAAATCTCACTCCCACTCGATGGAACCATGCTGCATTCGAAAATTTGGAAGTATCAAATCGAGGAATTGCCAACGTACTTTCTAGACACCCGTCATCCAGATAATTCCCCTGCGCATGCAAATCTCGGAAATCGCCTCTATGGTGGTGATGATTCAACACGAATACGTCAAGAGTATCTGCTGGGAATCGGAGGAATTCGGGCCCTTCAAGCACTAGGGCACAAAATTACAGGTTTACATCTAAACGAAGGTCACTGCACGTTTGCGATGCTCGAAATGTTACACCAAGGATGGACTCGCGAAGAACTTCGGCAGCGCTGTCTCTTTACTACCCATACACCAGTTCCCGCGGGTCATGACCGATTTGGTTGGGATGCTGTGGAACATTTACTTGGAGAATTGCTACCATCCGATGCAAGAAAACTTGTTAATGACGATCAAAGTTGCTCGATGAGTCATCTGGCTGTAACACTAGCTGGTCAGGTCAACGCTGTTTCAAATCTGAATGCCTATGTTGCGAGTGGAATGTTTGAGGGAACGCACATCCATCCGATTACCAATGGTGTACATCACAAAACATGGACCTGCCCTGCCATGGCTCGCCTCTTTGATATGCATCTCAAGGGTTGGAGAGATGACCCCACCACTTTAGCACACGCAGGACGAATCCCGGATGCTGATTTGATAGATGCAAGACAAGAGGCACGTGCTGTACTTCGGGATCTCGTCAGGGTTTCGGCGGGCGTCGAATTTCATGAAGACCGATTGACAATTGGATTCGCACGCCGTTTTGCGACATACAAACGGGCGAATCTCGTCTTCAGTGACTTAGAGAGGCTGCGTTCACTTGGGACGGAAAAAATTCAGTTTGTTTTCGCGGGGAAAGCGCATCCTCGTGACGAAGGCGGTAAACAGCTCATCCGCGATATCTTCGAAGGTGCATCACAGGTTGCAGATGGGATTCCCGTGGCATTTCTAGAAGATTATTCGATGGACACAGGTCTAGCGATGACCAGTGGTGTAGACATTTGGTTAAACAATCCAATTCGACCCATGGAAGCGAGTGGAACCAGTGGGATGAAGGCGGCCATGAATGGTGTACCCAACTGTAGTATTCTCGATGGATGGTGGCCTGAAGCCTGTCAGCACGGTGTCAATGGTTGGGGCATTGGTGAAGGTGAAGATGAACGAGATGATGCCCGAGATGCAAAGGCCGTGTATGATACACTAGAACACGAAGTGCTGCCTGCTTGGAATGATGGTCCTGAACACTGGAATGACCTGATGCGTGCATCCATCGCAACCAGTGCCCGATTTACAGGTGCTCGGATGATCAGTGATTATCTGCGGTTCTACTCAAATTTCGGTTCATCGTCCTGATTTCGAACCCGAACCATCAGGGTCACCAAGAATGCCCCGGCAATCAGTGTCAGCACTCCGAGTGCTACCTTGATGAGTTGGCCAGTGGTCATACCACCGGAACTCTGTGAATCACCTGAACCACTGGACGATTGATCCTCTTCTATGTTCTCAAATTCTTCAGTTCGGATCAAATTTTGATCAT
>JAPKEY010000143.1 GCA_028821815.1 Candidatus Poseidoniales archaeon
ATGAATTTGACAGCCCTACCAGGGCATGTTGCGTCCTATGAATTCGTCCCTCCGTCCTATGGTACAGTTGTCGAAATTTCAGGGGGGGGTGATCTTGTTCCAGCCACATTTGGTGGATATGATTACACCTATGCTCGCTGGAATGTAAACCACAAAGATGCAACCGATGATGCATGGCTCAACCAATCTGCATCAGTCACCATGGCACGCCGAGAGACAACCACGCGCCCAGTCGAAATTGACATTGGAAATGATAGTGGCATTCGTGTGGAAATTCTCGTAGATGCTTCTGATGAACGCGCTACTACCATCGAGGTCAGATTGGGAATTCATCACATCGGAATGGACACTTTGGACAATTGGGATTGGGATTTCGCAGATGATCGTGTTTCTGTACCCTGGGTGACATCTGATGGATTGAGACTGGCTCACCATACCGGTTTGGCCAACCTTTCTGATTTTGCAGACAGGGTTCCAGTTGCTGATTTGAATGAATTGATTGCAGAGCATAGCCCAATCGAAATCGATTTTGAACCATTCATATTTTCACCAGCTGATGGTTTGGGGGGCCTGGATTTTGTCCATCGACCCGGTGTCACTTGTTCTGAACCCGCTCCAAGCAATTGGTGTGTTCAGGGTCAGACTGCAATGAATGGAACTTATCCAGTCTATTTGACCACACAATCAAACACATTCGAGATGGATTTCGGTTCGATTGTAAGCAGTATGGCGGAAAAATTTGATATTGATTTACTCGGTTTTGATCCAGCAATTATCACTCAGGAAGATCGCGCTGCAATTCTCAATGGTATTGTCCTAAGTCGTGACATCAATTCCCCTAGTTTGGTGGATTGGATGGATGATAGATTACCTCAAGCGGATGTCGAACTAGAGATTATCTTACCCGATTATGTTCGTTCAACAAATGGAAATCTTGAAACCATCGTCATCTCCCATACAATTGGTCAACCTGAAACCCACTCCCTTTCGTTCACCGGTGCACAGCCCTACGATTGGAGGCATCCAATTTGCCGTGAATCAAATTGCGGAGAGGACAGTTTAGATCTCATTTGTGGAGCCAATCGCCGTACTTGTTTGGGCCTAAACCTCGATGTAGAATTCTCGGAACTCGATGTTCATGAATGGAGTCAATCCATCGACATTCTCGCTGAGGGTGACATGGAGTTCCTGCTCTACCGGGTTGGCGTCCCTGATAGTTTGAATGATGAAATTCAAAGTCTAGATATTGAGGCCGTTCCCGCCGATCTGATTCGTCGCTTCATTCACTTGGGCAATCAGATGGATGGGGGTTTACTCGCACCACTGGAGGATGGTTTGACCGTACCGTTTGAAGGACAAGATATCCCATTTGTATTGACTGAGAGTGGGTTGAACAACTTCGCAAGGGAAATCGGAGCCATCGTCGAAACACAAGTCAACGAAGATATCCAATTAGCGATTGATGAAATCAACCAAGATGGTGGAATCTACCTCAAAGACCCAGGCTATATCTCAATCTCCGTTTCGATTGATGGCCTTGAAAAATCACCCACTGTTGCACTATCTGACCTACGTCCAATCCGCGTTATCATCGAAGTATCTCAAACACAAATTCATGCTGAATATGTGGGTGAATCTGGTTCGAATGAGAATCTAGCGAAGCAGAGCATGAGCTTGTGGACAAACTCCCTATTGGCGGCTAATGATGGTGGCAGTGGTGTTGAAATCCCCCCCGGTGAAGACATCATCATTGACATTCCCACACCAGTTGTCGAAATTAAAGATGAGGTTATTTCACCGTCGATCCGCCTTCGGTTAACTTTGCCTTGGGGAATTGATTTTTCGAACTTTAAGAGCGAAATGGGTCGAGGGGAAATTACTGACAACGATGGTTCACAAATGCTGACTTACTACGTTCCGATTTGTGCTGAAGGCACAGTCGAGGCATGTGAACAACAATCCGATACAGTGAGCTTCCGCATTGTGGTAGGTATCGATTATATCCTTGCTCAATTGGCAATATACATCGCCATTCTGCTTGGATTGCTAATTGGTTTGGTTATGCTCATCAGACGTCGTAGACGCCGCAAGCGAGAGCGTAAGAAGGCACAGGAAGAATCTGAAACCGTAGGCCAGCGTATGTCTGATCTCAGGATATTGGAGGATACTCCGTATGGCGATGATAGCCTTCCCGATATGGGTGAATTTTCAGGATTAGATGAGAAAGGAAACATTCCAAATGAATCTTGGGAAGAAGAATTCAGTTTCTAACGATTAATGAATTTCACGCCAAATCCTCTCGGCCAATGCAGGTCCAATACCTTCGACTGCAGTCAAATCATCTTGACTGGCATGTTTGATGCCTCTACGCCCTCCAAAATGCCTCAGAAGTGCCTGTAGACGCTTCGCTCCGAGCCCTTCGACCGCTTCTAGCGGGTCGGCCAATCCCTTGCGTCCACGGCGCTTTCGATGGAATTTGTTGACGAATCGGTGCGCTTCATCGCGTGCATAAACGAGGACGCGTCCACGGCGATCTAGGACAAGGTTGTCACAGTCAATACGATGGATAGTTTCCTCGCGTTTGGCCAGTGTAGCCAAGGGCACCCTGTCAACCAAACCGTGTTCGAGCAACAGGTTTTGAATTTCGTTGAGATGAACCATCCCTCCATCGATTAGCAGTAAATCTGGCCAGTCTTCTTGCCGCTTGAGCCATCGTTCAACGACGTGGCGCATCATGCGCACATCATCCATGGCCGCATCCTTCACCGTGTAGGTTCGATATGCTTTCTTGTCGGGTCGACCGTTACGCAGACAGATGCTAGCGCCTACACGCTCATTTCCCTGCAATTGGGCCATGTCGAAGCAGACGACATGATCTAGGCGTTCTACCCCGAGCAGAACCGCACCATCATCAGCAGAACGTTGCTCTAGACTACCGCTATCCTTGCGTTGGTGTCGCATGAGCTGTGCCTCAGCATTCGCATCCGCCATCTTACGCAATTTCGCCAATTCACCTCGTTGTGGGTTGCGCACCTCAACATTAGATCCACGGCGTTCAGAGAGCCATGATTCCATCCATTTACCAATCGGTGCGGGTATGAGAACAGTCTTGGGTGGTCGACGCTCCGCATAGTGCTCTGAGAGTACACGGCTGACTGATTCTGAGATATCACCGCGATGCATCAATGGATACTGTGTTTGACCGACGACAATGCCATTCTCTGCAGAAAGCAGAACGATGGTTCCAAGATCCCCTTGATTGGCGAACCCGATAGCGTCACATTCCTGATAGAATCGTGAGTGAATGACCTGCTGTGAGAGTGTTTTACGTACTGCAGCGATGAGGTCACGATTACGAGCCGCCGCCTCATAGCGCAGATGCTTACTGTGTACATCCATCTCTTTCTTGAGGTGAATAACGAGTTCCTCACCATCTCCATCGAGTACACGCATGGCTGCACGCACGCGCGCATCGTAATCACCAACCTCAATGCAGGGTCCTGCACACAATCCAATGTGCATGGATAGACAGCCCTGTGGCAGAAGTTCCTTGCAATCGCGAATACCAAAGTGTCTGCGCAGAAGTTGGATGACTCTCTTGGCAGCACCTGCATCGGCGAATGGGCCCCACAGGCGTGCACCTTCGGGCGGATGTCGTGTGTACATCACACGCGGAACATCTTCTGCAGTGATTGCAATGAATGGGTAGGATTTGTCATCCTTCAGCAGGGAATTGTAGCGAGGTTTGTGTTCACGGATGAGTTGTCGTTCGAGAATCAGCGCTTCGCTAGGTGTGCCTGTGACAATACAATCGACGAGGTCAGCTTTGGCGATGAGCGTTGGAATCATGGTACGATCCGGCTTCTTGGCGAAATAGGAACGAACACGGTCTTGGAGACTTGTGGCCTTGCCCACATACAGAACCCTACCTTCCCCGGTCTTGAACAGGTATACGCCAGGTTGAGTTGGCAAATGCAGTGTGTTTGGATTCACTGGCATCCTTCAACCCCACCCTGTCGCATACGCCGTCGTGAATCAACCCTCTGCCCGCGACAGGTGAAGTGTCTTGTGCAAGTGGGGCACCGCCACTTCCATGTTGCCCGAGTCACAGGCACG
>JAPKEY010000144.1 GCA_028821815.1 Candidatus Poseidoniales archaeon
AATCATGATGGTGAACTTCAGCCGGATGAGATGTATACCAATTGGATGGAGTACTACATTTCATCGTTGATTATGCTTGGGGATGTGGATCAAAATGGAAATACATTGCCAATAACTACGTCACTATTCAACGATTCCTGGAACAGCTCTGCTACCGAGGCATTCGGGTTCTATGTTACACAGGAAGTGATTGACGATCAACCCCTTGCTCCTCAATTAGATCAGGGTACTAGTGACCCACTCAGTCGTGATACTGATCAAGATGGAATGCCTGACGGTTGGGAGGTATTCTTTGCTCGGTGGGATGTTTTCAGTGATGGCTGGACCCTAAATCCAGTCATGGAATTGGATTCTCTTGGCGACCCAGATGGGGATGGTATGACAAATTGGGAAGAATACAATTCGATTGATTCGAATTTCACTGAGACAAATCCGGATCAATCAAGCCCTCAGTACTACGTATTTGGTGTAGGCAATATCGCATCCATTCAAGTCTGGAATGAAGCGGGCTCCATGACACCATTTGGTGCTTTCATCAGTCCAGAGCAAATTGCATTGAGCGGGCGTACATGTGACCCAAACAATCCTGACACCGATGGCGACGGAATGTACGATGGAATCGAACTGCTCTTCACACAGTGGAATCAAAGCGATTTGGTTTGGACATTGAATCCATTGGTTGCAGGCGATGGTCATTATGATGCAGACAGAGATGCCCTCACTGATTTACAAGAGCTTAACCTGACAGAACAAAATCCAATCAATGGTGGCCTTTCACCCCCTGACGCACCACGTATGTGGGAAGAGGCAATCGCGCAAAATGAGAACGCATTTTTACAACGTATCAATTCGATGTTGTTCGCGAAAGGGAATCGTGCCATGATTGCCTCGCAACAGTACCTCGATTGGCGAAATAATCCGGCAGTACCTCCGCCCCCACTCCTGTCAACTATCATTGGAATCACCGACCCCACCAACAATGATACCGATAACGATCAAATGATTGATGGGTATGAGTACTGGTTCACAGAATGGGATTTGGATGGAAATCAGTGGGAAATGAATCCTCTCACAGCAGCAGACGTCGACTTTGATTCGGACAATGATTCATGGGATTGCAATGGTGACGGAGTAATAGACGAAAATGAATCTTATGATAATCTGGCCGAATATCAAGCTAGAATTTATGGGCGATTTGATCAACGCTTCACCATTCCCGTTGAATTTGGGTTGGTCAGTTATGCAGATGATGCGATGACTGCCCATCAAGAAGAATTGGGTATGTCTGAGTTTGATGCACGTGGTGTACTATACGACCTATTCGTGGCCAAGGATATCATGAGCAGTGAACGTATGCTCAGAATCAACGAGGCTTATTCTGACAATTGGAACTTGAGCCTCTTAGGGATATCCGATCCAACTCACCCTGATTCGGATGGCGATACCATGCCCGATGGTTGGGAATACTGTTTCTCTCGCTACTCTGAAACTCTCCCGGTGAACAGTTGGCGCTGGAGTTTGAATCCAGTGAATCCACTCGATGTCAATTATGATCCGGATGCTGATGGGTGGTTTGACCGCACATCGGGTGATATCCCTGCACCGCAAGGCACGTGGGAATCCCGAGTATTCACACCATATGCTTCTAATCAGCAAATTTCCCCAGGGAATAGTCCACTGTTTTTCACCAATCTACAGGAGTGGAATTTGGGGACCTTGCCTATATCCAATGACACAGATGGAGATGCCGTTCAAAAGGTTCGAACCGAATCCAATGGCGCCACGACCGCCTACGACTATTCTTGGTCGCTCAATGATGGTCGCGAGGTCTACAAGTTTGGAACGAACCCCGTTGACGATGATACGGACGGCGATATGCTTCCAGACTGGTGGGAGCATGACAAAGGTTGGAACGAATCCAATGATAATTGGTCATCTTTCTTGCACATCAAGGTCGTATGGGAGGACTTTGGTGCAACCAAGAAACCGTTGAACGTGACAGGAATGAATCTTGCACGACCAAACATGGAATGGACTTGGGCTACATTTGACCCGAGGGATCCGGCTGATTCCACAGATGATCCCGATAATGATGGCGGTTGGGACTGTTCAGGTCCTACTTGCCTCTATATTCCTTACAATAATTTCCAAGAATTCTATGGTAATACAACGTTGGCAAGTGCCAATCAAGTTCGAGGTTCACCGTTACTCTATCAGGGTGAGCAAATTACTGAGTGGTGGCAGCTACGTGGATATTTACTTCAAACGGGTACACCGAACGATATCTATGCCAATTACTTCCGAATGTATCGAATCAATATGACTGATGACCTGTATGCGCACATCGTATTCGACAATGATGTTGATTATATGGTTCTCGACGAAACCGATGATGTCACCATTTGCCGTGGTGACTGGACCGATGAATGGGAACGAAGGTGGGGGACGTTTGATCGATTCCCCAATGTTGGACAAGGTGAGTTTGTTTGGGGTTGGTGGCATCTTGATGTCGATGGTGATAACATCGCGGATGGAACAGATCCAACCAATTACGATACTGATGGTGATTGGCTAAATGATTGGTTTGAAATTGATGACGACATGGTCGATGGTATTCGTGGAAACGGTGGTTCCCCGATTCGATACGATGACAGGACAACCAGTTGATTCACCACGGGTCAGGCCCCATAGGGGCCGTGACCCGAGAGGAAGAGTTTGATAGGTCACACCTAGTGTCATCTTTGTAGGGGGCGGGACCATAGAGACTGGGATGCAAGTAATTCTGAAGAGCAGTCTCCTGCTAAGTTTGTTCCTACTATCCCTCTTCGCTGCTGCAGTTCAACCTCCAACTGAATCCGCTTTGACCTTTGAGGAAATCGAACTCACCAGTGGCGGTGCACGCCATTTGTACACATTTGCAGATGGTTCATCTGAGGCGATTGCTCTCTATCAGTCCGGTACACCAGCTCGCAATATCCAGGTGTCGATGCCTAGGGGTGCCGAAGTCACCGGGGCTGAGGTTACGATTTCGGGGGCATCAGCAACCGGGTGGAACAGCATTACCGATACATCTCGAAGCGATTGGACTGAAGGGACACCTATTTCGATCGATACTCGTGGGGAATCCGTTACGTTGTCAATGAAGGATAGTAGAAATTGGTTTGAGCCACACGATGCCGAGTCGATTCCAGCAAGTGCTAGTGCTTGGTATGATAATGCCACATATTCGATTCGACAACCACATACAACAAACGTCAGTGAAACCCGATTTAGTTCCCAAATATCCTTAGCCTCTGGAACTACAGCAACTTACAATGGCGCGGCCTTTGTTTATCGCAACATGATTTTCGCGTCAACTTGGGATTCGAACACGCTCAAGAACACAGTCAAGGTATTGTATACAAACAATGGGACACAGATGACAACAGGTCCAAACAATCAGGCACTCCGACCTGATTTGGACATTGGGACCTGTACAATTCCTACATTGCCAGGTTCATGGCAAACCTATGGCTGGCGAGATTGGGCAATTACAGACGATGAGAGAGCCTTCGGTATCCTATCGGCTTACCGGGGCCAAAATGCGGTACAATATCATCGAATCATCGAATGGGACATTCGTCATCCACTCGCTTGGAAATGCATTTCTTCGTATGATGTGAGTAGTGGTGGGTATGGTGATTATACCGCAATTTCGTATGATCGCACCCGCGATAGCATCTGGGTCAATCACGGTGTTCGAAAATCAGTGATGCAATACGAATTCGATGGCAATGGTGGATTTGAACGAAACAGTACTGATTTCTACACCTATTTCATGTCTAGTGGACAAGTTCGCGGAATGTCAGTGCACGGTGATTTATTCTGGTTCCGAACATATCAAACGTGGAATTCTGACAATCTAGAGTGCTTTGCAATTACTGGTGACATGGGGAGTGTATTGACCAAGCAAACCGGGACAACGAGCATCTCTGCCAATGGATATGGTGTCCATTATGATGGACAACGGTTGAATACGCTGGATCATTATTCATGGACTCAAGGGCAGCGTTATCGCGAATATGGAAGTGGTATCCCCTACCTGATTACCGCACAACCGGG
>JAPKEY010000145.1 GCA_028821815.1 Candidatus Poseidoniales archaeon
ATGATGAGCATCGCCATTGGATCAGGTAGTGTTTCCAATGTGTGGCCAATGAATCTAGCACTAAACACGAAGGCAATACCCAAAGCGGCCAATATCCGGGTTGAACTCTTGGGCTGGGCCCACATTTGGAGAGCTGGAATCACGCCCCACATTCCAAACGTATGCCGATACCATGCCAGATACAGCATGATTCCACCCACCAAACCAAAAGTTCCGCGGGTGAACGATTCAGAGCCCCACGGTCCATCGGGGGCCCATCCAGAAACAAAGGTGGAGAATATGAGAAGGATGCCGAGGCTCGCAACCGCCGGGTGGCGTGATGGAGTGGGTTCATCCATGGTCAGGCGTCCAGTTACCGGTTGAAAGGGTCTTTGATTCAAGGGCGCTTTCCGCCTTGTTCTATGTGATTTCGCCATGCCGCAGCTGCGTCTGCAGAACGGACTTCAAGGACACGCCAAAGGTCATCCAATGAATTTTCACCATCCATTGTAGTGATTCGAGTAAGGATACTGGAAAGATCTTCTGGATGCTCATCAACCATGTGCAAAAGGAGTTCTCGCAGACGTGTTCGGACAACTTCATCCCCATTAATCCACAGTTGTACAGTCAAGCCTTTGCGATCATCAGGGTGTAGAACCAAATAATCACGAAGTGCGGTTTGGGTGAAGCGACGATGGATGCTAGAATCTGGTTGGTGTACGATTCGGGCACAGCGGTTTGCAAATCCGCCTGGGTCTAGGGTGGTTGTAAGGCGAATTGAACCTGTGGAAATTCGAATAACATCTGGAGATTCGTCTGAGAGAAGACTGTCCAATAACGGAAGAGCGGCAACGCCGCGACGATGGATGATTTCGTCAAGAGCGTCTGCCAAAGCGCATCTCACCTGTGGTTCTCGAGCTAGGAGTGTTCGCTCCAGTTCTTCAGCGCCCTCTAAGTCCAAGTCCCATGCTCTAGGGAGCAATGCTGCAATTCGACTGGAAAGGATGGTGTCGCCATCGCTGGCCATACGGTTGAGGCGGGGGATAATGGACAGTGGGGTGACGAGGGTTCGGCGGGCCAGTGCGATATCCAACCATTCGACCAAAACGGGACGTGGGGGGTCGGCTTCTTCCATTCGATCAAGAAGCCAGCCAGCGGCAAAAGCGCCACCTACATCTGCCTGCATCGGTGCAACAGATGTTACTTCACGCCCCTCTTGCCAATCGACAAGATGGGGGCCGGGTGTAGCACTACCGTGCCAATACCCTGGTTGACGAGCAAAGGCGATGCTTTCCATCAGATGGTATCCCTGCTGTGCTGAAATCGCGCTATCTTTGGATGACATTCCGTTCAACAGAGCAATTGCAACCCACCATCGATCGACATCGGGTGCATCGGCATCTAGTGCTTGAGCAAGAAGGGTCTCTAATCGGATGAATAGGGCCCGTTCAGCAACTTCATCGCTACGTCGATCAAGCCACTTGCGTGCTTCACGCGCAGGATCTGCAGTCAAAGACAAGCGATGTGGAACCAATGATTCACCAATCGATTCAAGATCACGATCGAAGGCTGCACGATTTGCATTGAGTAATGCATGAGCGATTTCGACCAATTTCACTGGATCTTGAGGTGGCCGAACTAGGAAATCAGGGTCTGAAAGTGGAGGTTCTGGTAATGGCCAATCCTCACAGCCGCGCAACATGGCGACTTCGAGTGCCGCTTGTGTGTGTCCAAACAATCGCTGCGAGAGTTCGTTTTGCTCGCGCCAATCGCTCACGGCGACCACACCATCAGATGTCGAGTTCGATGTTGAGGTTCTGGATGAGTTCCTTGTATCGGTTTCGAATGGTCACTTCGGTCACACCTGCAACTTCAGCAACTTCGCGCTGGGTTCGGCGTTTGCCACAAAGAACGCTGGCGATGTAGATGATCGATGCTGCAATTCCTGTTGGGCCACGACCACTGGTCAATTCTTTTTCCTGAGCGGCCTTGATCAATTCGTATGCCTTAGATTCAACCTCTGAATCCAATCCTAAACCTGAACAGAATCGCGAAATATAATCTTCGGGCCCCGTTGGCATAATCTTCATTTTGAGTTCGCGAACCATGAATCGGTATGTGCGGCCGATTTCTTTACGACCGGTTCGACTCGCTTGCCCAATTTCATCGAGGGTACGAGGAACGCCACACTGTCGGCAAGCAGCATACAAACTTGCAGCCGCGACACCTTCAATTGAACGACCACGGATCAAGCGCTTCTCAACTGCCTTCTTGTAATTGACAGCTGCAGATTCGCGAACGGTCTTTGGAAGTTCTAAACGGCTAGCCATGCGGTCAAGTTCTGCGAGGGCCATTGCGAGGTTGCGCTCTGTTGCGTTACTCACACGGCTACGCTTCTGCCACTTTCGCATACGATAGAATTGGCTTCGGTAACGACTGTTAATTGTCTTGCCAGAATAGTCCTTGTTCTGCCAATCGATATCGGTACTGAGACCCTTATCGTGTAGCATTACCGTCATAGGAGCACCTGTACGCGCGCGTTGGTCACCCTGTTCAGGACTAAACACACGCCATTCTGCACCTTGATCGATGACATTGTCTTCGAGGACAAGTCCACAATCCTTGCAGACAATTTCTCCGCGCGTTTCATCGCGGTCAAGTTTTCTTGAATTACATTCTGGACATTTGACAACGTCTTCTACATCTTCTACCATGATATTCACCCTCTCCCCACGCATTAAATTGAATAGGAAGTAATATATTTCCGAATGTGGATGCTATTTAAATTTAATGCCTCCATATATCGACCCTCCTCATTGATTGTTGAATCCTTTTTGGAATTGTACCTAGAGGTTCTGATTTCTGTAGAATCTCTGTTTTCAATTCCACTAATACGTGCTTCACCTCCACCTACGGTGGAGAGAGAGTGTAGACCTCGAACGCTATCTGGCTGTTTCCGAACGGTCATATAGCCCAGCCCGCTAGAGAATTCTAGGTGAGATTGTGTCCGAGTCCTGGCCCCCGGAATCCATCGCACTTAATCCAGAGAAACGGGTGCTCTTTTTGACCAAGGATTTAGCCCTCATCAAAGAACAATTGTACAACGGCTTGAACCTACGAATGGAAGATTTGTCCGTAGATGATCTTCTCAATGATATCAACACCGATGTCATGACGCCTGCTTGGGTCTGTTTTGATCATGAGCCCGCATTGATTGCAGAGAATGCATATGCTGGCTTAATGCACGAAGGGGAACGGGTCTTTCGGCAGGGTGCACTCAAAGAAGGTGGGTTTGAAGTTCTCGTCAGTGGGCATCGAAAAGGAACTGGTAGCAGCCGTGAAACCGCCGCTCAATGTGAACGATGGTCTGGTATTCGAATCATCATCGCAGCTTCGTTCGCACCCATTCACGAGCGGAACAACATCAACCTCGGACAGGTCATGGGCGATCATGAAATGTTGGAGCGATTGCAAAATGGTGAAACTATTTCATTGTCTGAATTCACTGATAAATACGATCCTGTAACTCGATTAATCCTTGAGAATGGCGGCATCCTACCATTTGCAAAGATGCTCAATGCTGGAGAAATTGATTTGCCTGTACTCTCTACTGAATCACGTGGTATGACAATGGTTGAGAAAATTATCGCAAAGAAATTGATCGGGCGAAACGGAGCGGCTTGCTACGTCTCCCCTGGGGATGCGGTTCTGGCTTCTGTCGATGGGGGTTACAGCCACGAATTCACCACCGCCCAAGTTCACAATTTCCTTTCCGAAGAGTATGGAGATGATTATTCTCTACCAAACCCGCCAAAATTTGCCGTGTTTGAAGACCACCTGCTGTATGCAACAGGGGTGCCTCGATTCGGACCGTTCACAGATAAGATTCAGGCATTGCGTGACTTGCAAGTCATGTTCCAACGACACACAGGAGTTCGTGATTACTCAGCAACCGATGGGGTCAGCCCAGGTATCTGCCACCAGGTCGCACGTGAGGAATTCATCGACGTAGGCGATTTCATCCAAGCCACGGATAGCCACACCTGCATGGGTGGTGCCTCAAACGCACTGACCTATGGTGTCGGTTCAACCGAATATG
>JAPKEY010000146.1 GCA_028821815.1 Candidatus Poseidoniales archaeon
GCAGTAGTGGTGGAGATCGTCGCAGTAGTGGCGGTGAACGCCACAGTAGTGGTGGAGATCGCCGCAGTAGTGGTGGAGATCGTCGCAGTAGTGGCGGTGAACGCCACAGTAGTGGTGGGGATCGTCGCAGTAGTGGCGGTGATCGTCGCGAAGGAGGTCAAGGAGGCAACGATGGGCGTCCACCTCGTAGAGAATACAAAGGCAGCAATGATCGAAGACCACAACGCCGTGACTCACGCAAACCCGGCGGATGGGGTTCCCAAGACAAGCGTGGGCCGCGTCGTCGCTGAAATTAGACGCGGAGTATTCATTTGACGCGTCGGCCGAGGTTCGCCTATGAGCCCCCCAGTTGAAATTGCCACCGTCTTCGCAGAAGAGGGGATTCCGGCAATGCTAGACGAGCTTGAAGGGTACATCAAAGGGGGAAATCGTGCAGCGGCTTTGCTCAAAGCGACTGAAGTCGTCAAAACTGACCCGGATTGTGTCGAAGGTTTGTGGGCTCTCCTGAACTGTGGGCTACCTGCACTTCGACGTGACGGGAGTTACCGTGTGGACCCATCTTTACCTGAGGCCGCGAAAGGTTGGGCATTCGCGAAGAAAATTGTCTCAATCGACCCCTCGCATCGAGGTGCTTGGGTTCGGGGTGCAATTCTAGCGACACAACATTTAGGACTGGCTGAAGATGTTCTCCAGTGGTGGGAAGATTATCGGACACATTACCCCACAGAAACGACACCCATCGTCGAACAAGCTGCCTTGCTTATTCGCATGGGGTGCTACGCCGAAGCAAGCCAGAGGATGGAAACACTACTCGAATCGGGCATGGATGAAATGCACCGTGAACAATTGTTCAGAGTGGAACGAATGAATTTGACGATTCAGCGATATTACGAGATGGAAAAACTTGATGTTTTCAAACCTCAGAATGAAAATCATTCTGCGTGGAAAGATATCGATGGAATGCGTAACTTGAAGCCTGCTAGTGAGAAATTTACCTTCTTCATGTTAGCAGGACCCCTGGTTATTTGGGAAGCCATCGCACTCCAAATGTTCCCCAATATTTTCAGTGGTTGCTTTGGAATGGGGTTTGCTTTCATGATTGTTTACGCATCGGTTCTATGGGTGAAGAAAATCTCCATTTCAATGACTGATAAGCGAAATCGGCCCGTGCTTGACCTCTGGCGCGCCATCGAGGTAGAAGCGACCTCAGCCAAGGTCTGTATTCCAGAAAAAATACGTGATGCTAAACTCTATCGAACTGTGATGACCAAGGATTATCCTGTCGCATTCCGCGAAAGAATCGAGAAAATCGTCGAAAATGGCGAACCAATAAGCAAGCGATGGGAAATACGTCTCCCCGAATGGGTTGAATTTGAATCCCCCGATACTGATGAAGAAGAATGACATTTCATGTTCCGGCTGTGTAGTCAGAATGGTACGTAATTTGTTCTGTAGTTAATGCATCTATTTCGAAACCAAGAGTGATTAATTTGGTCATTGCTAGATCTTGATCCTGCTCAAGTGTGATATCGTGAACAATGGGTTCCATGTCACGCCCTTCTGCAGCCAATCGGCATAGGGCTAGGTATTGATTGGCAAAACTCATGTCCATGACTTCAGAAGGATGCCCTTCTGCTGCAGCTAGATTGACCAAACGACCTCTTGCAAGTAAGAAGATTTGCCGCCCATCTTTCATGGTGAATTCTTCATTGTTCGCACGAATGGTTCGCACACTGTCAGTTTGAGCCTCGAGATGTTCGATGTTGATTTCACAATCATAATGTCCAGTGTTGCAAATCACAGCGCCATCTTTCATGACTGAGAAATGACGGTCAACGATGACATCCTTCATACCGGTCGCTGTGCAAAATATATCGCCGAGAGAAGCGGCGTCATCCATGCGCATCACCCTGAAACCATCCATGACTGCACGAAGAGCGGGGAGGGGGTCGATCTCGGTGATGACAACGTTAGCACCCATACCACGTGCACGCATGGCCAAGCCACGTCCGCAATGCCCATATCCTGCAATTACGAATGTCTTACCAGCAATGAGGACTGATGTAGCACGAATAATGCCATCTAAAGTCGATTGCCCGGTCCCGTATACATTGTCAAAATCCCACTTTGTAATCGCATCATTGACCGCGATGACAGGATAACGAAGGGCCCCTGCTTCACCCATGGCACGAAGCCGATGTACGCCGGTGGTCGTCTCCTCAGTACCACCAATTACACCCGCTGCATAGTCCGACATGGGGCCGTGAACACGGACGATGAGGTCAGCACCATCATCTAAGGTCAGTGTTGGATTGGCTTCAATTGTACGATCGATACACCAGTAGAAATCCTCGACACTCTGTCCATGCCACGCATAGATTGAGTAGCCTTCACGCGCCAACCATGCAGCTACATCGTCCTGGGTCGACAATGGATTGCAACCAGACCAGGATACCTTGGCCCCGGCTTGTTCAAGTGTTTCAATGAGAACTGCAGTTTCTTTGGTGACGTGTAAACAGCCTGCAACGGTCATTCCTGCCAATGGTTTAGATTGTCGTGCTTCCTCACAAAGGCGTGATAGCACAGGCATTCGCGATCGTGCCCAATCCACACGGAGGGCACCTTCGTCAGCAAGAGAAATATCAGCGACCTTCCAGCCATCTCCGGTATCCATGATTGCGGCGCGGTGTCGGGAGTTCATCAATGCCGCCCTAACTCTCTCTCAGGAGGTTCGCCGGGGGGTTACATCCCCCCGACGTCTCCAATTTTGTCTAGCGCTATGCGTCATTGTTGCTGTTGAGCCGCTTGAGCGTAATACTGCTGGGCATAAGCACGCGCCGTCTCCTCAGGGTAGCCCTGAGCAACCAATTGCTGCACATAGGCTTCGACTGGGTCCATCTCAGCGACATCGCCGCCAAAGGAACCTGCCGCATCAGCAGTACTAGTTGTCGAATCTCCGCTACGTCCACGGACGAGCAATAGCGTCACAATGATGACGAGCAATAGAACGAATGCAGCAATACCTGCGAAGATGAGGGTCGAACTCAGACCACTATCTTCCCCTCCAGAGGTGGATGATTTGCAACCTTCAGCATTCGGGTTTGCTTCACAATCTGCTCCATCTATTCCAGATTCTCTTGGTACCAAATTAACATCAATTGTCTTGTAAATCGTCCAGCGTGAACCATCACCTTCTGTGATCTTAATCCAAATAGTCTGAGTTGAGCCATTTGCATCGTAGAGATCTGCAATATCTAACGCAAGGCTAAATGCAGCACCATCTGCAAGTTGAACAGTACTGTCATACGCTCCTGCAGTCTTCAGTGGGAACTTCTGAGAAGGTAGCAAGTCAAGGGTTGCCTCTGAGAGGGCAACCTCAATCATGACGTCGCTGTTCTCTGAACCAGAGACAATGCTACCGTTCACATACAATGTGTCTTCAGTCTGCGAACTGGATGGTGCGGGACTGGTGAAATCAATCACTGGTTCGTCATCACCGTAATCTTCGCCAACAACGACGAAGTACATCTTGTACTTGTCACTCTGTAGGCTTGGTTTGTCGGCTTGATCGATAACTGTCAATTCGACACGGATGAGTGACCCTTCAAATCCAGTGTTTGGATCAACTGTGATGTTCTGGAATCGGTGAGTGAACGAATGGCTCACCATACTCGATACCTCGGTGCTCTTGCCATTCTGTGGGGCCGTACCAGGCTGATCCCATGGGTTGTCAAGGAAGACCTTCCAAATGTAGGTCTTGATGCCGTTGGTTCCATCGGTTGCATCACCATCTGACGAGTTGGATGCATCGAAGTGTACTGTCAAGTCACCGGTTGGGCCGAGACGAATCAGGCTGATGTCCCAACTACTACCATCTGAAGAGTTCTTGATACCATGAGCATCAATCTGTCCTCGGTATTCGAGGCGGTCGATGATTGTGAACGAAGGCATTGGACTAAACTCGTCAGCCAGAGCATCGTTCGTTTCCAACATGATGTTGGCCATGCGTGTGTGTCCATCAGCATCGTGTAGGTAGAGTGTGACCTGCCACTGAGCTTCCTGCTTACACAGTGTAGAA
>JAPKEY010000147.1 GCA_028821815.1 Candidatus Poseidoniales archaeon
GGCGAGTTTTTCGTTGACGATACTCTCTACAATCCCAGCTACCTCGTTTGAAACTAGTTTGTCCTTAGTTTGGCTTGAGAATGAGGGGTCTGGATGTTTGATACTGAGGACAACGGCAATCCCTTCACGTACATCGTCGCCAGATAATTTGTCCACATTTTTGAGGAGATTCCGACTCTTTGCATAGCGGTTGAGTGAGCCCGTGAGTGCACTTCGGAGGCCAGATAAGTGTGTGCCACCATCGCGATTACGGATAATATTCGTATAACACTGAATCATCTCATTGTATGCATCAGACCATTGCATGGCCAATTCAACATGGATTTCACCATCTTCAATCTCACGCATCCCCTTGATGTAAACAACATCGCTGTGAATTGGGTTACGGCGTTCATTCAATTGCTTGACGAATTCAGTAATCCCTCCGTCATATTGGTGTTCAACAGTTTCAACGGTTTTACTGCGCTGGTCAATGATGGTGATTTTGAGCCCCGCGTTGAGAAAAGCGGTTTCACGAAGCCGTGTATTGAGGGTGTCGTAGTCGAATTCAGTGATAGTTGTGAAAATTTGCAAATCAGGTTTGAATGAAATTGTTGTGCCCGTTGAATCACTTGTGCCGACCTCTTCTAGGCGGCCTTGTGGTTCCCCTCGAACATAGTTTTGTTCATACAACTTCCCATCCCGTTGAATACTCATTTTGAGCATCTCCGAAACAGCATTAACGGCAGAAACGCCAACACCATGCAATCCACCAGAGACCTTGTAGGATGAGTTATCGAATTTACCGCCAGCATGCAGTTTGGTCATGATAACTTCTGCTGCACTGATGCCAAACTCTGAGTGCTCACCGACGGGAATGCCTCGCCCATGGTCGACAATCGTTACGACACCATCCTTCTCTAGGATAATTTCGACAGCATCGCAATAGCCTGCTAAGTGTTCATCAACCGCATTGTCAACGACCTCCCAAATACAGTGGTGCAGGGCGGATCCGTCGTGCGGATCCCCTAGGTACATCCCTGGGCGTTTACGGACTGCTTCTAGCCCTTCAAGGACCTGAATGCTGTCTGCTTCGTAATCTGAATCACCCATATTTCTACACCTAACTGCGATAATCTCTGAGGACCCCCATAGGGGGTCCTCATGTATTGTTCTTTTGTGGCTCGTCGAGGTTATTGAATGATTCGCTTAATGCACCAATAAAAATCGTATTTCAGCACCGTTATCACGTCACCAAAATGTGCCAACACACCCGATACAAGTGGGAGATATTGAGCCCTATAATTTTGGCAAGCGTATGTGCGGTGTGGTCGCAATACGATTAAACAGGGAGTGAGGGTCCCCGCGTCGATGACAGAGCCTGACATCTGCGTTTCCTTGCGTGGTCACAGTGTAGGTGACATGATTCGAGATGCTAGCAGAGCGACAGCAGCTGGTGCAGATCTTGTCGAGGTTCGTTTCGACAATCTCTATGTCAACCGAATTGAAGTTGACTCAATCATCATCAAGAAGACAAATGGCGATGAATACACCGAAAAGCAACCTCCGATTATGGAAAATCGACCCATCGAAGACATCGATGTCGAATCATCGATTCAAAAGCTCAAAGATGGTATTCAAATACCTGTCATTTTCACCTGTCGATCTACTGTTGAAGATGGCTTCTTTCATGGCGATGAAGATGCCAGGGTGTCGATATTGAATACTGCAATAGAGAGTGGAGTGACGTGGATTGATCTTGAGATATCCATCGCCGCAAAGGCCCGCAAGGCCCTAGTTAAGGCCTGTGGTGACGCCACTGAAATCATTGCATCCAGCCACCAACCCGCCGTATCTTCATCAGAAGAAATCGTCGATTTTGTCAATGCTAATTCTGATGCTGGCTCAATCATAAAGTGTTGCTATCAGAGGGTTCAACACTCACATAGCTTGCACATCTTTGAGGCTGCCCACCTCCTCTCTGGGGGGGACACTAAGGTCGCACTGATGGGCACAGGTCCAGGTGGGGATTGGACGAGAATTCACGCTCCGTTACTCAAACAGGCGTTGGTTTACACTACCCTTGATCGAGATTATTCTCTGGTCAAGCAAGGGCAAGTCAACATCAATGATTTGCGAACCGCTTGGAGTGTTCTAGAATACGAATAATCACCCTTCGGGTGGTTGAGTCAGGTCCGGTACAGTCGGCGCCCTCTCTGGTGCAGTATCGAGGTGTGGCATCATATCCCCTCCACCAGATTCGATAACATCCAATCCAGCTTTCATGTAGCGGCTGTGAACAAGGAAAGGTGCTGCGAGGATACCAATCAACCCACTGCAACAGACTAACGACACAGTCCAGTTAGGAAGGGAGAATCGTTCTTCAACCTGAACGGTCACATCGACGCTGTAGTTCACCTCTTGTGACTTGGCGTCATAATCACGAATATTGTCCCATGATTCAACAAGAAGAAACATTTCCTCAATTTCAGCGGACTTATCCCACAGTGAGTAACTTCGTTCTTCGTGATCGAGTGCTACGGCAAAATCAACTTCATGCAATTTCTCATACGAATGGACATCTCTGAATGGTTTCCAAATAATCAAGTTCTGTAACCAAGGTGCAGAATGGGCAATATCATCACGCATTCCATCCCATTCGTTATGTCGTGAATCAAAATCAAATTCATATCGTTCGAAATGATTTTTTTGAAGTAAATACACATCTGCAATAGGTTTTTCATCGGGTTGATTGAGGTTTTGTAAATTGACTGAAAAGGTGTATTTCCAGCCAGTGGTCAGGTGCATCCGTAGGCCAACAGCGGAATCATTGTTTAGAACAAATGATGTACTGAATGATGATTGAAGTGGACAATGTTCATGTCCATATGTTGGGCCTGTATCATCCCCCCACCATTGGTCCTCTTCGCCAGCCATTCCATTGCCGGTCATATTGAATTGTTCAACCGACCATTCATCGATGGGCATCCCGATTTTGCATGTAGGGGGGTCTTGGGCTGATGCAACGGGTGCAATTTCGACACCTGTTTCGTAAGAAATCACGGATAACAATGGTAGAAGCAGTAGTGTGACTACAACCGTCACGCTAAGTCTTGTATTGCCTACCACAATCTCACCGCCGACGTCTGCTAGTGACAGGCCGTACATAACCCGAATCCTTGCTGCGCCGATCATCCTTGGTCAAATGAGTTGGTTTGGGTGGAGGTGCATGCTGGTCCATGCCCAAAATACCACCTTCGGTGTGGACTTCAGCAACATCGTAAGTACTGGCAGCATGCTCTGCTTCGACTTCGATTTCCTCAGGTTCTCGCATGACTAGCCATCCGAGAGTTAGTACCAAAGCGATGAGGATGATGATGTACAAACTGCTAGAATCTGTCGAAGGGAGCAAATCCTTCCATGATAAATCACCCAATACATCATCAGAATCATCTGGGTTTCGGACGATGACATCATAGGTTTCAATGGTGCAGACTTCAGTGTCATCACAGATTTTTAATCGGATGACATATTCTCCTGAATCATTCCATTGTGCATCATTTCCTCGGCCTTCACGTACATTGGGGTTGGTTGTCCAATCATCATTGAAATTACCATTTCCATCGTCATCTATGCTATCGTCTAGGTCCCACCAGTAGATGAGGTCTGTATTGAGGGGGGTATCTCGGTCATTGTCCGTAATGCCATCACTGTCGCTATCAGTCATTGCATCATCATCGCGCCAAGCAATCATTCCAGATACCATGTCGAAATCATCGGCATAGGCTTCGATTACATTCAGGTATCCACTGAAAGCGATTCCATCGTCAATAACATGATCAGAATAAATGGTTGGGGCACTTGAAACCCATATTCCAATCGTTGTTGAATTGCTATCCCCTGTCCCATAGCCATCTCTGACAGTAAGAGTCACGGTGTAATATCCTGGCTGCTCAAAAATATGCCACGCATCGTATTCATGTGATGGGGGGGATGCATCTCCCCAATTCCATGTAGTGTCAACAATTCCATTCCAATCAACTGCCCCTTGATTTGGGTTTAACATCCCATCAAAGGTCGCATCCATATCCCG